>JAVEWI010000122.1:2038-5951 GCA_034004625.1 Bdellovibrionales bacterium | reverse complement strand
CCGGATAATATATTTTGATAAAAAATATCCAATGACGTGCATTGCGCGGCGGAAAGCAAAAACAGCATGGTGATCTTTCCGCTGGCGTCCGTACCGCGGCGACGTAATTTGGCCGGGCCCTGTTCCATTTTACTGCGCAGGGTGTTGTCAGGCAGGGTTTCCTGAAACCCGTCGGAAAGCGGGCTTTGCGGCAGGTCTTCCGGCCATAAAATATCGCTGCTGTCTGTCATGCGTTTATCCTTTTATCTGCCGATCAGCGAAGGCGAAAGCCCGAACAGGCTTTGCAAAACGGAACTCGTCTGCCTGCCGCGCACCAATGATTGCGCGACCATCTGGTCGATGGTGATTTCCAATGTTTTCTGGTCAAACCCGTCGCCGGTTTCGCGGGTGGTCACCTGCGCGGGGGTGTTGTTGTTGATGATAACGTTCAATACGTTGGCACCAGTGCTGCGCCCTGTTTCGCGTCCGCCGCCAAAAACCTGCCGCAAGGCATCGCCGATTTCGCTTTTTAAAACCCGTGCCAATTCCTCGCTTGCGACATCGCCGGCGCTTTTGCGGCTGCCTGCACTGTTTTGCCGTGCCTGGCCTTGCGCGGCGCGGGACAGGCGGTCGAAGCCCTCTTCTGCCAATATACGCAGGCTGTCATTCAATGCGCGGCTGCGGGATTTCATATCGTCCAGTGCCCGGTTCAGGTCCTGCGTGTCGTCTTTCAGGCTCATGCTTGTTTTTCCTTTATGGTTTGTTTTTGCCGCTGTCGGGGAATTGCGCCATCATGCGGCGCAGGAATGCGGCACCCGGAACGTCTGGCGGTGGATGTTTCGCACGGCAGTATCCTTCATAAGCTTCGCTTAAATCACGCAGGCTGGCTTCATGGCGCAAGGTTTGTGGCATCCACCTTAAAACGCCCATAAAAAATCCGCGCAGCGCGGGTAAATTCAATCTTTTATCCGCAAGTGTGTTTTTGCGGTGCCGGCCTTTGCCGGCGGGGGCTCCCCCATCTTCAGGTTTTCCTCTGTTGCTGCAGGCTGCTGCGCAATGTCGATGCGTGATAATGGCGTTAAAATCGCACCCAGGATTTCCGTCGTCATCCGTGCGGCGGGCAAAGTCATCAGATAATCCGCAAATGCGTTTTCTTCCATCCTGCATCCGGCATGGCGATATACAATGCCCAGCAGGCAAATCATATCCCTGTGTTGCGCCTGTCCCGCCAGCAAGTCTGCTGCCAGTGCGTAAAGGCTGCCCAAAGCGTCTTCCAGCGTTTCAACCAGTGCCAGATTGATAACAGCGGGCAGCATGCCATCGGGCAGGGGCAGGGTAACGGGTGGCAAGTGGCGCATGGCTACACTTCCCCGTCTTCCGTACCGGCGGGGGTAAAGCTGCCGCTGCCGCTGCGCGTGAATGTGGCCGCAAAAGTTTCCAGCCCGTCATGGCTGCCGCCGCGGCTATAGTTTTCAACAACAAAAGCTGCGGTATAAAAATCCCCGTTCGGAAATTGCAGGCGAAAGTGCCGCGCTTCGCGGTTAAAAGCCATATCGCGCAAGGCTTCTTCCGCCGCGCTGTCTTTGAACAATCCTTCCAGCCGCAGGCTCAGGCTTTGCACCCCCGCCTGTACGCTTAAAACCTGCACGCCGCCATCCGCCATGGTGGTTGCGTCGGCGGGCTGGTTATTGATGGTCATCGCCACATTACGCGCGGCGCCGATGGCGGTAAAATTTTCATCTTCCGCTCCGTCTCCGATCTTCAAAAGCATATCGCGTCCCTTCTGGCTGGGCATGGTCTGTCTCCTTGGGCTGGTGTTTAACAAACGGGTTCGACAGTCAAACGGTATTCCGCGCGTCCATGGCGGGTTTCGCCGTCGGTTTCAATGGCGCAGGCGCTGGATATCTCCGTACACAGTGCAACATGGTGTTCTGCGGGGGATATATTGCCGTTTTGCATGGCATGGCCGAGGGCGAAAAGAATATTTTTGACCTCCCGCTGTCCTTCGCCGCGGCTGTAGCAATGCAAGGTAACAGTCACGTCATATCCGCTGTATTGCTGCGTATGGGCGGGCTGGGCCTGCATCGCACCGATGACGATATAGGGAAAAGCAGCATCACGCGGCACATCGTCGTAAATGCTCCCTGCACCTGCCGCCAGCAATGCGCAAAGCGCAGAGTTTTGCGTCAGATGGCTGTAAAGTGCGGTTTGAACCCGCCAGAACGTATCGTTCGACATAAAGTTCCTTTCACTCGAAAAGGCGCAAAGGCCATGGCGCAGGGTTTGAAAAAACAAAACAAAACGCTTATTCTAAAAAGAAGGGTGTATTCCGGATTCTATTTCCCCGCCGCTGCCCGCGCGCTGCCCTTGCGCGCCGCCGTACAGGAGTTTTTATGCGTTTCAAGGTTCTGATGCTGGTTCTGGCTTTTATGGTTGCCCTGCCCATGGCGGCAGCCCATGCCAATTTCACCGAAGGCAAAAAGTCGTACGATAACAAAAACTGGCGCCGCGCCATCTTGCACCTGCGCCCGCTGGTGGAACAGGGCGATGCCCGTGCGATGGTTCTGATGGGCAATATGTATGCCGAAGGCCATGGCGTTGAAAAAGACACCAACGAAGCTTTCGTTCTCTACCGCGGCGCGGCGGAGCGTAACAATCCCGACGGCATGCTGGCGACTGCGACGCTTTATCAGGTGGGCGAAGGCGTTCCCGCCAATACCCGCCTTGCCATTATGTGGTTTGAACGCGGGGCGCAGCTGGGCCATCAATCATCCGCCTTTTTCTACGCGATGCATTTGTATCAGGGCAGCAAAGGCGTCACGTTCGATTTTAAACCTGACCATGTTGCCGCTTATAAATGGTTCCGTATCGCAGCGCAGCGCCGCGGCGATCCGAAAGTCGCCCGTGCGGCGGACGCGATTGCAGAAAAACTGCGCAGCGAGCTGCATTATAACGATATCGAAGCCATGGACCGCGCTGTGACTGAATGGCAACCGGCTGACCCGCATAAACTGGGCCCCGTACCCGAAGCCGTGGTTGCGGAAGAAAAGGAATCCCAGCCGGAAGCCGCGCCGCAGGAGCAAAAACCTGCCGAAGCGAAAACCGAATAATAAAAGTTATCTAAAACAAAAAACCGGCCGTAACAGGCCGGTTTTTTTTAACGGTGCCGGATGTATCACGCTTTTTGCGTGAAATCTTCCTGCCACAAAACGCTATGCCCGCATTTGATTTTGTATCCGGCGGGTTTTGCCGTATCCGCACCGTGCAGCTCCGCCGCGGTGCAGAACCATTTTATCAGGCAGAACAGAATATAGCCGCCCGCAAAAACAAAACTTTGTAGGGCAATCAATATCACCGCAGCAGCCATGACAGGAACGGCATAGCGCAAGACATCGTCTTTGCCGTAGATGTGAAATGCGCGTTTCAGTAGCGGGGTTTCCGCATTGCCGCCCGCCTGCCGCCAGTCGTGTCCGGCGGGTATGCCGTTTTGCAGGGGCAAAAAAGGTACAAGCCGGGCAAGGTCTTTTATCATCACGCGGTGTTCAAACCGGTGAAAAAGGCAAAGACCGTAAACCAGCAATAAAAAAATCACAAAGGCCATAGCCCGTATTCTGCCCCCGTAATCATGACGCCGCAAGGTGTATGTAGGGCGGCGACGCCGCTATACAGGTTTTTTGACAGCAGTAATGTCGAGCCAGCGTGAATCCCCTGCTGTGTCGCGCAGGGAAATGATTTCATAGGCGGCATCACCGGCGGCATCCAGAAACCGCATGCCAGCGGTAATGTCCGTGCGGTATCGGATGCGGAGATAATGGCTGACCTGCGCGCTGCGTTTATGCTGGCGCAGGGCTTCACCGCCTCCTGCGGCGGTGATGGCCGCATAAATAATGGCCTGGTTTTCAACGTCCTGCCAGACGCTATGGCGTCCGCCGCC
>JAVEWI010000122.1:0-1938 GCA_034004625.1 Bdellovibrionales bacterium | reverse complement strand
GTTTCCACCAGATGATAGGCGGGTGTGGTCATGGAAATTCTCCCTGGGCTGCGGCGGGGCAGGATAAAGCAGGTATAAAAAACGGGCGGGGCACATGCAGCGATGCATAAACCCCGCCCGCAAGGGGGAGGAGACGGTCAGATCTCTCGGGTATTAAGCAACAGGTTTTTGTGCGGTATTGCCCGCCATAGCCAGCATGGCCAGCGGCAATCCGTCGTCCAGCCCTGCGGGCACGGCGCTCACGCGGACAAATCTTTTCCCGCCGCGGTATTCAACGGCATATCGGGTATTGTCGAGGCTCGGGCTGTTCACGCGCTGGAAGACGCCTGCGCTTACCGCCATGTCCGGCGAAATGTCTGCGGCGGTGCAGGGGGCGAATGCGGCAGGCGCATCATTGCCGTTATCATCGGCATGCTCGATTTTCAAATCGACATAAACGCCCGCGCCCAGCGTATCCGCTGCATTGCCGAGCAATACGGCCACGGCCAGTGCGCCGATGCCTTGGGTGTCAATCACTTCGCCCACCACGGCGACGGTTTTAATGGTCTGCGGCGCGGCGATTTGCGATACGCCGATATTGTGAATGATGTCGTGCATAAATATATTCCTTTCGAGGGATGTAAAAAAGGGTGCCGGAAGAGCGCGCCGCCAGCGGGGAGGGCAGGGCGGCAGGCGCAGCATCTTCCGGCTTCACGCGGCGGGTTTCGCGCGTGAAAAGTGGTCTGGCTTTTTTAGGTTGCCGCGAATTTCATCAGCTTGATGGCTTCGAAATTCACAACGTCACCGCCCACACGTTTGGTCGTGTAGAATTTGACGTAGGGTTTGGCGGTGAAACTGTCGCGCAGGATGCGAATGCCCTGGCGGTCCACAATCTGGTATCCGGCGTGGAAATCGCCAAAGGCAATCGACAGGCTGCCTGATGCGACATCCGGCATGTCTTCCGCCTCGACCACGTTGAAACCCAGCAGCGTGCCGCCCTGTTTCATCTGGAAATCGGGCTGCCAGATATAATTGTCGTTGTCGTCTTTCAGCTTGCGGACTTCGGCCAGAGTGGATCGCTTCATCATGAAAACCGCTTTTTCGCGGTAGGCGGATTTCAGGGCATAGACCAGGCTGATCAGCGCATCGCCGGGGCTGCTGGCGGCAAAACTGCCGTTGCCGCCCGACAATACCTGTTCAATCACGTTAAAGCCCGTGGCCGAAGGCGTGCCCGCGGCATAGGTCAAAAACCCGCGCGGTTTTTTAACGCCGTTGCCGGAAACAAAGGCTTCGTTTTCCATGCGCGACAAACGCTCGGCGATTTTGCCGGCCAGCCATTCTTCGATATTGAACAGGCTGTCATCCAGCAATTTTTGCGTGGCGCGCGGTTCGGCATATTGTTCATGCACCGGAATGCGGTATTCGCCAATTTTGGGCGCGGCGGTTTCGGGGCGTGCTTCCGTTTCACCGACCCATCCGGATGTGGCCTCATTCAGGTCATGGATGCCTTCCAGTGCATCGGTGCCGATGGTAATCACATTCGCAACCTGACGCATGGGCGATGTGTCGCGCACCAGCGTGGCAATGCGGCCCGACATATCGGGGGTGACGGTATAACCGCCGTCGGGGTCGGACCCGACCGACAATGCCTTGATTTCATCCACGCCATTGCCCGCGTTGTTTTTGCGCAAGTAAGCGCGCAGTGCGGATTTGTATTGGCGGTATCCGTCAATGCCAAGATCGCTGTCAATGCGGCCTTTACGCTCCAGCATGAACATTTCCGCTTCCTGCCACTCATTGCCGCCAGTATGCGACGGGCTGCGGTGCAGGGCGGTTTCAATCTGGTCAACGCGGCGTTTGGCGCCATCGGCGGCGTCAATCGCGCGGCTGATTTCGTTGTTCAGGCGGTTGACTTTCATCTCGGTCAGGGGGTCTGCCGCGCCGCGGCGCTCAATTTCA
>JAVEWI010000121.1:0-5951 GCA_034004625.1 Bdellovibrionales bacterium | reverse complement strand
GCTGCGAACCGGGGGTTACGCCATTCAGGCCGGAACGGTCAACGCCGTCCGAAACTTCTACGCGGTCTTCGCTACCCAGACCGCCATCGGCAACGACGCCGCCTTTATCTTTGTTGGTGCAAGCACCCAGCAGCATAACCACTGCCAGAACGCTCAGAAACTTGCTCGTACGACCACGCATTACTAAAACTCCTTTGGATGTAAAAAGCCCGCCTTGGGCTGCATGACATGTTTATACCCGACTTTCGTGCCTGAACAAGGCCGATTTGAAAAAACGGGCGTTTTTTTGAAGATTTTAGCCGCTCCGGTCTGCTATAGACGAAGCTGCAAACTAAATCTTGAAGGCGAACGGGTGTTCGGGCCGCGGGGTTCCCTGCGCCGTGCAAAAAAGAACCCCTTATAAACCGCCCCGCCTGCATTATGTATGCAGGCATGCGACATAATAACAAGGCCGGCAGATGCTTCCTGAACATACAAATCGTTTTTCATATCTTGGCAGCCTGAACCCCGCCCAGAGGCAGGCCGTGGAAACGCTGGACGGGCCGCTTTTGGTTCTGGCCGGTGCGGGCACAGGCAAAACGCGGGTTTTGACCACACGCCTTAGCCATTTAATGAACACAGGCCGCGCAGGCCCCGCGCAGGTTCTGGCCGTGACATTCACCAACAAAGCCGCCGCGGAAATGAAACACCGCGTATCCGACATGATGGGCGGCAGACCGGTCGAAGGATGGTGGCTGGGCACATTCCACAGTCTTTGCGCGCGCATGCTGCGCCGTCATGCCGAACGCATGGGGCTGAAAACCAATTTCACCATTCTGGATGACGACGACCAGCTGCGTTTATTAAAACAACTGGCCGAAGCCGAAAACATCGACGCCAAAAAACACCCGCCGCGTTTGCTGCTGTCTGTCATTTCCCGCTGGAAAGACCGCGCCCTGACGCCTGCGCAAATTACCGCCGCCGATGCGGGCGATGTCGCGGACGGCAAAATGCCGCTGCTTTACGCGCAATACCAGCAGCGCCTGCAAATTCTGAATGCCTGCGATTTTGGCGATTTGCTTTTGCATTGCGTGACATTGTTGCGCGATCCGAAAAACGCGGATGTGCTGGAAAACTATCAGAACCAGTTCAAATATATTCTGGTCGATGAATATCAGGATACCAACGTGGCGCAATATATGTGGCTGCGCCTGCTGGCGCAAAAACATAAAAACATTTGCTGCGTCGGTGATGACGACCAATCCATTTACGGTTGGCGCGGCGCGGAAATCGGCAATATCCTGAAATTCGAGCAGGATTTTCCGGGCGCGGTCATTGTGCGGCTGGAGCAAAATTACAGATCCACCAAACATATCCTGTCCGCCGCGAACGGCGTGATTGCGCATAACCGCAGCCGCCTTGGCAAAGAGCTTTGGAGCGCGGATGAAGACGGCGACCCCGTGCGTCTGCGCGGCGTATGGGACGGCGCGCAAGAAGCGCAGACCATCGCCTCCGACATCGAAAGCCTGCAGCGCCGGGGCGTAAACTTGCGCAATGTCGCCATTCTGGTGCGCGCCGGATTCCAAACCCGCGAATTCGAAGAAAGATTTATCCGCGAAAGCATCGCCTACCGCGTCATCGGCGGATTACGTTTTTACGAACGGCAGGAAATCCGCGATGCCATCGCCTATATGCGCGTCACGGTGCAGCCGGATGACGATCTGGCTTTCCAGCGCATCATCAACGTGCCCAAACGCGGGATTGGAGATGCCACGGTGCAAATCCTGCACCGTTATGCGCGGGCGCAGAACCTGTCGCTGTTCGGCGCGCTGCGTATTTTGCTGGAAACAGATGAATTCAAACCCAAGGTCAAACAAACCCTGACAACTCTGGTGAATGATTTTGACCGCTGGCGCCGCCAGATGCGTGAATTGACGCAAGGTGAAATGGCCGGCATCATTCTGGACGAAAGCGGATATACCGGCATGTGGCAGGCGGATAAATCACCCGAAGCCGCAGGGCGCCTTGAAAACCTCAAAGAATTTGTGGGCGCGCTTGAGGAATTCGACAGCATGGAATCCTTCCTCGAACACGTGGCGCTGGTCATGGAAAATCAGGAACAGGCCAGTGCGGATATGGTTTCCATCATGACCCTGCACAGCGCCAAAGGTTTGGAATTTGACGTTGTCTTCCTGCCCGGATGGGAAGAAGGCGTTTTCCCCAGCCAGCGCACCATGGACGAAAGCGGCGTTGCGGGATTGGAAGAAGAACGCCGCCTTGCCTATGTCGGCATCACGCGGGCGCGCAAACACGCGACCATTTCATTCGCCGCCAACCGCGTCATTTACGGCAGCTGGACATCCTGCCTGCCGTCACGTTTTATTGACGAATTACCCAAAGACCATGTCGATGCCGTGGTGGAAACAGGCCTGAGCCCGCAAAGCGGCGGGTTTGGCGGTGGATACGGCGGCAGCGGCAGAAACGCTGGCGGCGGTTTTGACAGCAATAACGGCGGCCCTTATGGCGGCGGACAAAATTTCCGCGGACGCCGCGCCGCATTATCTGACAGCAGCATTTCGCAGGTCAGCCCGCATCTGGAATCCGAAGGCGGCTTTGCCCCCGGCGACCGCGTATTCCACCAGAAATTCGGCGGCGGCACGGTTGTGTCCACCGACCGCGACAAACTGGATATTAATTTTGACAAAGCCGGCCGGAAAAAAATCATGGACAGTTTCGTCACGCGGGAGAAGAATTAACACCACCGGCGTACACCTTTCCCGCGCCCATCTTGACTTCGTATTTTTCAGGCCATTTTAATACCCCTTTATTACAAGAAAATTTATTTCAAGGAGAGACGCATGGCAGCCAAGCACCCCATCGTTACTGTTTTTGGCGGCACCGGTTTTCTGGGCCGTTATATCATCAGCGCCCTTGCCGCACAGGGTGCGCAAATACGCATCGCCACGCGCAGCCCCGCCCGCGCGTTTTTCCTGAAACCCTGTGGCGATGTCGGGCAGATTACAGCTATCTCATGCGATATTCATGATGCGCACAGCGTTGCGCGCGCCGCAGCAGGCAGCAGCCACGTCATCAACCTTGTCGGCACGCTGAACGGCGGGCGCGGCAAGAACAGTTTTGACAGCCTGCATCATCTGGCCGCACAGCGCATCGCCCATGCGGCAGCGGAAGCAGGCGTGAAAAACCTGATCCATATTTCCGCCCTTGGCGCAGGACGCCATGCGGCATCCGCCTATGCCCGCAGCAAGGCCGAGGGCGAAGAAGCCGTGCGCCGCGCCTTTCCTTCCGCCATCATTTTGCGCCCTGGTCTTGTTTTTGGCCCCGAAGATCAATTCTTCAACCGTTTCGCCCGCATCGCCCGCGGCAGCCTGTTGATGCCTTTGCCGCTTGGCGGCCGCACGCGTTTTCAGCCCGTCTATGTCGGCGATATTGCGCAAGGCCTGGCGCATCTGGTTTTTTCCGCCACGCCCGCCGTCCCCGCAGACAAAATATTCGAGCTGGCAGGGCCGCAGGTCATGACACTGCGCGGCATGCTGGAACTTGTCATGCAAACGACAGGGCATCATCGCGCCTTTATGCCGCTGCCTGCGCCGCTTGCCAAAACCGTCGCTGCGCTGATGGCTTTCTGCCCGGCAGGCAAAAATCGGGGGCTGACCTTTGACCAAATCCGCGCCTTGGGCGAAGACAATGTGTACAGCGGGCAACACGGCGGCTTTGCCGAACTCGGGATTTCGCCCGTGGCGATGGGCGGGATTCTGCCGGTTTATCTGGCGCAATATCGCCGCACGGCCTGAAAAAACAATGTAATTTTCTGAAAAATCTTTATTTTTCAAAGAGCCCTAAAGCTGCCGCACGGACTGGCATTTCCCGCATCTTCGCTATATGATGCAGGAAATCAAACCGCCCGATACAAGGATGATCGCACGTGACTGCCCTGCCCCGTTTTGCCGTTTTTGCCGCCTGTGCCGCACTGGCTTTTGCCGTCTGCGGCGCTGATGCCTTTGCCGCCACCAACCAGAAACAGCAAGCCAAGCCCGACAACAGCGCGCAAAAACCACGCGTTGGCATCGCCGCTCTCGTGAATGACGACATCATTACCTTTAACGACATTGACGACCGCATGCGCCTTTACATGCTGGGCGCGCCGCAAAACTTGCCCAACGAAGCGCGCCAGCGTTTGCTGCAACAGGCCGTGTACCGTCTGGTTGACGAAAAACTGCAAATGCAGGAAGCCAAGACATTGAATATCGAAGTCGCCCGCAGTGATATCGAACAAGGGTTCGCCGCCATTGCCGCACAAAATAAAATGGACGCAGACCATTTCCGCAAGGCACTGCGCCATAATGGCATCAACCTGAATACCATCGAAGACCAGATCAAGGCGGAAATCGCATGGTCGCAGGTTGTGCGCCGCCGCCTGCGTCCGCAAATCACCATCTCGGAAAACGAAATCGATACGGAAGTTGACCGTCTGCAACGCGGATCAGGCCGTACAGAATACCGCCTTGCGGAAATCTTTTTGCCCTTTGACGGCCCCGCGACGGAAAAGAACGCGCTGGATCTGGCGCAGCGCCTGATTGGCGAGATTGCCAAGGGGCGCCCGTTTTCAAACGCGGCACGTGAATATTCCGAAGCGCCCGGTGCTGCCAAGGGCGGCGACATGGGGTGGATCGAAGAAGGCATCCTCCCACCTGAAATCGAAACGGCGATCAACAAACTTGAACCCGGCCAGTTGAGCACGCCTGTCCGCACGGACAAAGGCTATTACGTTATGTTCCTGCGCGAAGTGCGCCAGAAAGGCATGCCCGCAACGGCCGCAGCCCCCGTTGTTCCCGTGGAAACAGCGCCGCGCCCGGGATTGGTATCTTCGGACGCACCGCCGACCGATCTGCGCAATGTCACCGCGCCGAAAATTATCACGGGCGAAGCCGCACCTGCCGCTGCGGATGCCGGCACGCCCGCAAAAGGCGACGAAGCACAGCGTGAAGAAGTCGCATCCCGCCTTGGCCTGCAACGTCTGGAGCAAATGGCGGAGCGTTACCTGCGCGATTTGCGCGCCACGGCCTTTATCGAACAGCGTTTCTGATCCATGACACAAACCATGCACGATGCCGCGGCGGCGGTGGATGCCCTGCCGCCTTTGCGCAGCACACTTGCGCAATATGAATTAAACGCCAAAAAAAACCTGGGGCAGAACTTCCTGCTCGACCTTAACCTGACCGCGCGCATTGCGCGCAGCGCGGGCGATTTGACCGGCGTCAACGTGATTGAAATCGGCCCCGGCCCCGGCGGTTTGACCCGCCCGCTGGTACAAAGCAATGCCGCGCATATTTACGCCATCGAACGTGACGACCGCTGCGTCCGCGCCCTGCAGGAACTGGTCACCGCATCCCACGGACGTTTGACCATTTTGCCCGAAGACGCGATGAAGGTGGATTACGCCGCCCTGTGCCCCGCGCCGCGCGCGCTGGTGGCGAATCTGCCCTATAACATCGCCACGGTTTTGTTGCTGGACTGGCTCAAACACGCCGCGCAATTCAAAAGCATGACATTGATGTTTCAAAAAGAAGTGGCCGAACGCATCGTGGCGGAGCCGCGCACCAAGGATTACGGCAGGCTTTCCGTTATGACGCAGTGGTTATGCCATGCGCATAAATTATTCGACATCCCCCCCGCGGCATTCACCCCGCCGCCCAAGGCTACATCCAGCGTGGTGCATATCGTGCCGCGCACAGACCGCAGCGATACCATCAACCCGCGCACGATGGAAAGACTAACCGCTGCCGCATTTGGCCAGCGCCGCAAAATGCTGCGCCAAAGCTTGAAATCGCTGGGCGTAGATGAAACAAAACTGCTGGATGATGCGGGCATTGCCGGCACCGCCCGCGCCGAAGAAATCGACATTCAGGGATTTATACGCATGGCAGGCGTACTGGAAACCATGTCCCCGCGCA
>JAVEWI010000120.1:0-5952 GCA_034004625.1 Bdellovibrionales bacterium | reverse complement strand
CGTGACAATGTAATCGGCGCGGGCGCGTTTGTCGGCATCCGGCACTTGTTGCGACAGGACGTGGTTGAAACGCTCTTCCGTCATGCCGGGGCGTGCCATGACGCGGGATTTTTGCACATCCGCAGGCGCGGTGACCACAAGCACAGCATCCACGCGTTTTTCACCGCCGGTTTCGTACAAGAGCGGAATGTCGAATACAATCAGCTTATGCCCTTTTTGTTCCATATCGGCGCGGAATGCGGCGCTGTCTGCCTGCACCATGGGGTGCAGGATTTGCTCCAGCGCTTTTTTCTTTTCCGCATCGGCAAAAACAATTTTGCCAAGCGCGGCACGGTCGATATACCCGCGCCCCGCATCATCCATGCGCAGGCTGTCCGGAAAGACCGCAGCAACCGGCGCCACAGCGGCACCACCCGCAGCCAGCATGATATGCACGGCCGCATCGGCATCATGCACCGGAACGCCCATATCCATGAACATTTTCGACACTGTCGATTTGCCCATGCCAATAGACCCTGTCACACCGAGCACGATCATGCCGCGGCTGCCTTGCGCATGTCTTCATACAGCGCCAAGGTGACTTCGGGGTCTTGCCCGAACCATTCGCGGAAGCCGAGGCGGGCCTGGTGCAAAAGCATACCCAGCCCCTCGACCGTCGGGTTACCGCGTGCGCGCGCCGACATCAAAAGCGGCGTCATCAGAGGACGATAAACCAGATCACACACCGCCGCATCGCGCGGCAAGGCAGAGAGGTCGATTTCCAAAGGCGGCTGCCCCACCATGCCCAGCGAGGAGCCATTCACCAGCATAGTCGCACCAGCCAGCGCCTGCTGCCTGTCTTCCCATTTGACGACTTCGGCATTCAAATTAAATCCGCTGACGATTTTTTCGGCACGTTCCGGCGTGCGGTTGATCAACACGAAATGTTTTGCCCCTGCGGCATTCAGCGCCGCAATCACGCCGCGCGCCGCGCCGCCCGTACCGACCACAACAATTTTATCGCTGCGCCATTCGGGGAACTGGCTTTTCAGGCTTTCCATGAAACCGAAACCGTCGCTGTTATATCCTTTCAGCTTGCCGTCTTTGACAACAACGGTATTGATCGCGCCCGATACCAGCGCGCTGTCGTCATGGCTGTCCATCAGGGCCATGGCTTCTTCTTTAAGCGGAATGGTCAGATTGCAGCCCGCATATTCGTTGTCGATCAACATCTGCATTGCGTCTTTGAGCTGCGCAAGCGTCACCGGCATGGGGTTATAGGTGGCATTAATGCCATAGCGGCTGATCCAATAGCCCATGATGCGCGGGGACAGGGAATGTTCAATCGGCCATCCCATGACACAGGCGCGTCTGGGCTGCGTGTCCCGGGGCTTTGCGTCTTTTGCGGGCGCGGTTGTCATGCGGTTTCCTTTCCGGTTGTACTGTGCGGGGCAAGCGCATCGGTACGGTGATGTTCCAGCAGCGATAAAATCTCCGCCGCGGTTTCCTCGACAGAACGGCGGGTGACGTCAATCACGGGCCAGCCCATGCGGTTATAAAATTTACGCGCTTCGGCGACTTCTTCTTCGACATGCGCGGGCTCCAGATAATCCGTTTCGCGCCTCTCGCCCAAATGGCGCAGGCGGTTGCGGCGGATATCGATCAACCTGTCCGGCGATGCGGTCAGCGCAACAAACATCGGTTTTGTCAGTTCCAGCACCTTGGACGGGAAAGGCACACCGGGCACATAGGGCACATTCGCCGCTTTCACCCCGCGGTTGGCAAGGTAAATGCACGTCGGCGTTTTTGACGTGCGCGACACACCCACCAAAATGACATCTGCTTTTTCAAGATCGCGGTCGCTTTTTTGTCCGTCGTCATGGTGCAGGGCGTAATCCACCGCATCCATACGGGCGAAATATTCTTCGTTCAGCTGGTGTTGCAATCCAGGCTCGGCCCGGCTTTGCATGCCGAAAGACGCGCTCATCAAATCCAGCACCGGATGCAGGATCGACAGGTAAGGCAGGCCCAGCGCCTGACAATGTTTTTCGAGCGCTTTTTCCAGCCCCTCGTCCACCAGTGTATAAAGCACCAGACCGGGGTTTTGGCGAAGCCCTTCCAGCACCGCTGGCAATTGCCGCTGCGAGCGGATCAGCGGCCAAAAATGCTGTTCCGTTTCCACGCCTTCGAACTGGGCCAGACAGGCTTTGACCACGCTGTTCAGCGTGCCGCCGGTGGAGTCCGAAATAAGATGCAGGTGGAATTTGGTCATGTCATGTCTTGGCGCGGCGGCGAAGAGGGAGGCATAAGGCCACCATCCGCTTCGGGTTACAGAATAAAAGCCAATATATTGCAACTTGCCGCCTGCGCAAAGAACTGCCTCGGCTCTACAATCACTCCCATTTTCTTATATTCATAATACAAACTCAAGCGGCGCATTCAAATGTCATAATGTTTTCATCTTTACGCCTCCGCCGCTCTTCGGCCTTTCACGCCGCCGTATGCGGCACAGCTTTGCCGGAATTTTACAAAAACCCTTGAAATAACAGCCCTTTTACCTTAATTCAGGGGGCATGAATACGACAACGCATCAAACAGACGCCATTATCATCGGCGCGGGGCCCGTCGGCCTTTTCGCGGTGTTCGAGCTTGGCTTGCTCGACATCAAAACCCATCTGATCGACATCCTCGACAAACCCGGCGGTCAATGCGCCGAACTGTATCCGGAAAAGCCGATTTACGACATTCCCGCCCTGCCCGTTGTAACGGGGCAGCAATTGACCGACCAGTTGATGGAACAGATCAAGCCCTTCGGCCCCACGTTCCACCTGAACCAGATGGTGACCGGTATTGAAAAAACGGACACAGGCTGGCGCGTCACCACCGATGCCGATACCGTGGTCGAAGGCAAAGTCGTGATTATCGCCGCGGGCGGCGGCAGCTTTACGCCCAAAAAACCCCCGCTGCAAGGCCTCGACGCCTATGAAGGCACATCGGTTTTTTATGCCGTGCGCAAACGCGAACAGTTTCAGGGCAAGCATTTGGTGATTGCAGGCGGCGGCGATTCCGCCCTCGACTGGACATTGAATTTGCAGCCGATTGCAGCATCGGTCACGCTGCTTCACCGCCGCGACGATTTCCGCGCCGCCCCCCACAGCGTCGCCAAAATGCGCGAATTGGTCGCCAATGGTAACCTTAATCTGGTGATTGCGAACCTGAGCGGCCTGAACGGCCAAGACGGCCGCGTGCAAAGCCTTGCCGTGACCTATGCCGATAAAACGGCAGGCGAAATCCCCTGTGACACGCTGCTGGCTTTTTACGGTTTGACCATGAAACTGGGCCCCGTGGGCGTTTTGTGCGACACACTGGGCATTGCGCTGAAAGACGGATTAATCCCCGTGGATACGGAAAAATTTGAAACCAGCGTGCCCGGTATTTTTTCCATCGGCGACATCAATTGGTACCCCGGCAAGCTGAAATTGATACTTTCCGGATTCCATGAAGGTGCGCTGATGGCGCAGCAGGCTTTCCGTTATATTTATCCGGAACGCAAACTGCGCTTTGAATACACGACATCCAGTTCGAATTTGCAGGAAAAACTTGGCGTTAAATGATTCCGGTGGTGTAATGGGCGGCACGGTTCACAGCCTTTCGCGCATCCATAAAACCGCAGGAATATCTGGCACAGCATTATGAACACCCCGCGTTTTGACATCTTCAAATGCACCATCATGGGATACCGTTCGGTATTCGCTGAACGGCAATATTTGATGTCCGCCGCACTGGTGCCCATGGCGCTGACCACCGGCATCGAAATGGTGAAATTTTACGCGGTTGATAAACACACGGTGCTGACCGCGCTTTTGACCATGCTGCCCGTGGCGCTGGCCGCGGCGTGGTTCATGTTTTTGCAAACCCGTTTGCTGGTTTTTGGCGAACGCGCGGATAACGTCGCCCCCGAAAACGCCGCCAGCCGCAAACAGGCTTTTGAAATTTCCGCCATTTTGTGGATGCTGATCCAGATGGCGGGGCTGGCCATGCTGGCCTTCAGCCTTTATCTGGCGCGTGAAGGCCGCGGCGATACAGTCAATCCGATGCTCAGCATTGCGGGGTATCTGATGCTCGGCTGCGCGCTGTGGGGGGTACGGCTTGCGATTGCGCATATTCTGGGCGCGATTGGATATTCCATCCGCCAATATATTTTCAAGGTCAACGGCGCCATGGTATCGCTGCGCATGATCGGCCTGATGCTGGCCGTGGCTTTGCCTATCCTCCTTTTTTCCGCGCCGGTCGAGGCGATGTTCTTTGCCGCGCTGCAGGCCGAAGACGTCACCGTGCTGCAAGTCGCGGGCGCAACCGTGCTGCGCGTGGTGATGAATTTTCTGCTGCTGGCCTTTTTTAACGCAGCGGCGGTTTTCGCCCTGCGCGACATGCTGGGCAAAAACGGCACATGGCAGGGCATCAACACATGAAAATCATCGTCAACGACCGCGAAAAAAACCGCCACGAACTGGAAGCCATCGAAGGATGGCGCGTGATGGAAATCATCCGCGATTACGGCATGAACGATCCGCGTCTGGCGATCAAAGCCGAATGCGGCGGGTCGCTGGCATGCGGCACCTGTCATGTTTATGTCGCCAGGGAATGGCAGGATAAAATCCCGCCCGCCAGCGAAGATGAAACATACATGCTGGACGAAGCATTCGAGGTCACCGAAGATTCCCGCCTGTGCTGCCAGATTATCATGAACGAAGATCTGGACGGGATAGAGGTAACCCTTGCCCCCGGGTCAGAACCCTAAAACACGCGCCCTAAGAAACCGGCGCCCCTCAAAATAAAAGCCAACGAAAGATAAAGACATGAGCAACCTTGACGCCCTGAAACAGGAAATCGTGCAAACGGTCAAAGCCGCAAACGATATTCAATCACTGGAAGAAGTGCGCGTGACCGCCCTTGGCAAAAAAGGCCGCGTGACAGACCTGATGAAAACGCTGGGCGGTTTGTCGCCGGACGAACGCAAGGAAATGGGCCAGGCGCTCAACCGTCTCAAAGACGAAATCACTGCGGAAATTGACGCCCGCGCCACCACGCTGAAAGCCGCCGCGCTGAACGCCCGTTTAAGCGCGGAGAAAATCGCCGTCACCCTGACACCCCGCCCCGAAACCAAGGGCAGCATCCACCCTATCAGCCAGACGATCGAGGAAATGATTACCATTTTCGCCGACATGGGGTTCAGCGTTGCCGAAGGGCCGGAAATTGAAGACGATTTCCACAATTTCACCGCCCTGAATTTCCCGCCCGAACATCCGGCGCGCCAGATGCACGATACGTTCTACCTGCCCGATGTGGATGGTAAAACCGGCGATGCGGCAAAACGTTTGCTGCGCACCCATACATCCACCGTGCAGGTGCATGTGATGCAAACGCAAAAACCGCCGATCCGCGTGATTATTCCGGGACGCACTTTCCGTTCCGACTATGACATGACCCATACGCCGATGTTCCACCAGATGGAAGGCCTGTTGATCGACAAGGCCGCGCATATGGGCCATCTGAAAGGTTGCCTGATCGAATTCTGCAAACGGTTTTTTGAAGTGGACGAATTGCCCACGCGTTTCCGCCCCAGTTTCTTCCCCTTCACCGAACCGTCTGCCGAAATGGATATTGGATGCAGCCGCGAAAAGGGCGAACTTAAAATCGGCGCCGGTTCCAGCTGGCTGGAAATTCTCGGCTGCGGCATGGTGCATCCGAATGTGCTGAAAAATTGCGGCATTGATCCGGAAGAATACCAAGGCTTTGCCTTTGGCATGGGGATTGAACGCGTGGCGATGCTGAAATACGGCATTCCCGACCTGCGCACATTCTTTGAATCCGACCTGCGCTGGTTGCGCCATTACGGCTTTGGCCCCTTGGAACAGCCGAACAAGGCTTTGGGTTAATCTTTCCCATCTGCCCCATCTGCCCCATCCGCAT
>JAVEWI010000119.1:0-5959 GCA_034004625.1 Bdellovibrionales bacterium | reverse complement strand
CAGAAAGCGGAAACTTTCACAGGCCCTTCCTGCACCGGCTTACCGGGCGCGATGGTAATGATTTGCGGCCATTCGGATGCATCCAGCCCCGCGCTCGACAATTCCTGTTCCAGCCGTTTGGCGGTATAGGGTGTGGCGTAAACTTTGGGCAGTTTATAGCCCATCAGCAGCAGCATGGGCAGCGCGTTCATATGGTCGGAATGGTTATGCGTCAGAAAAATCGCATCAACCGGTTTGCCCGGCACGTGGCTGGCATCATCGCGGCGGTGAAAAAAATCGGCGTAATCAGGAATGACGGTATCGCAGTCGCTGAGCGCGGGGTCTTCCAGATGGCGCGGGTCACCCGACAAAACGCCCGCATCAAACAGCACGTTCCATGTATGGGTCTGCCCCATGCTGTCGGTTTCGCTGTAACTGCACAGCCCGCTGTTCATACCGATGCGATGTTTGTTATTGCCGCCCAGAATATGCCAGTGCAACGACCTGCCCGAAGACCCGTTAGGATCGCCATTATCACCGGATGGAGGAACGGGGGGCAATGTCATGGCTTCAGCTCCCGCCTTTTTCGCCGGCATAGCACGGCGGAGAGGCACATTCGGTTACACTGTCCGTGTCGTCTGTAGTGTCTGTTTTTTTGTCTGTTTTCACGGGCGGGTTGCCGCGTTCATCCGCAATGCGCATCCATGTCCAAAGGACTTTGTTCAGCCATGCCCCGGACGGCGGCTGGGGCGCATCATTGAAACCGGGCAGGGCAATGATTAAACGGCGAAGGGCTTCCGGATCAAGCGTTAGCCTGTCCTGTTCGGGATACGCCGCCCAGAGGGCTTCTGCAAGACGATCCTGTTGTGACCAGGACAGTTGCATGACGGGACTCCGTTTTTTTGAAACTACGCGAGTTTAGCAAAGCCCGCCCCCCTTGTCGATGCAACATCGAACAAATGTTCAAGTAATTGATAAGACATAAGAATTACGCAAAAACGATCGCTTGCTGTCTACCCCGCCTTCCTTTCCGCACCGCATCAAATACCCGCATATTTGACGCCCTCATAAACAAAAACCCCGCCAGGCATAACCGGCGGGGTTTTTGTTTATAAAAGCATCAAGGGCGAATAGGCAAAGCGGTTGCTTGCGGTTTCGGAATGCGTTTATCCAACTGCGCGGCATAGGCTGCGGCTTCCAAAAACACCATGTCTTCGGTACGTTTGTAGAAGTCATTCAGCTGCTGCAAGCGTACTGCGTTCACAGCGCCCTGTTCACGCACCACCTGTTCCGGACTTTGCACCAGACGCACAATATATTCCGGGTTGTGGAAACGGTCTTTGGTCACGGCCTGCATAATTTCGGCATAGCTGGCATCGGTCGATGCCTCTGCCGGCGGTAAACCTGCTGCCACACGCATATCCTGCGTATTCACGCCCGAACCACCCATGCGCTGGCCAATCATCATCGCGACCGCGTTATAAATAACGTTCTGGCGCGCGGTCAATGTACGCTGTTCCAGCATGGCCTGCTGGCCTGCGGGGCTGTCGATCATTTCGCGCGGAATGGGTTTGGACACTTTGGGTGACAGCATGTATTTCATGACCCCTTCGACAACCACGATGTTATCGGGCGATGTCATATCCAAAGTCTGTTTATCTGCCCAGAGCAAACGGGGCAAATCCACGTGACGACCGGCAAGGTCACCGGTGGTGCCGCCGCAACCTTGGCCGCCTTTATCCGGATCGCAAAAACGCGTGGTATATTCCACCCAGCGTTCGCGCTGTTCGGCACCCTGACCCCGCACACCGGCGGTGCCGGATGCGTTCATACGTTTCGGCACGCTTTGTCTCGCCATGGCGGATGCCGCAGCACGCGCGGTACGAGTGGCACGAGTCTGACCTTGGGCCGCCGTATCGATCTGGCAGGTCAGTTCGTTTGCGGCATAGCGGTATTGCGCCTGCACTTCACGGCGCTGCATATCCTGCATGAATTCGTTTTGCGCCTGCGCATCCACCATCGAACCCAGAACACGGGTCTGGTCGACTTGCGATGCGTGCAGCTGCGTCGTCATGGATTTCAGCGCAGGTTCAAAATGTTCGCGCCACCAGGTGGACAGACCGTTGCGGATATTCTGGTCGAATTCTTCCAGACGGGTAATCACCTCGTCCTTGGCGGTGGTTGTGATTTTATCTTCGATGAAGTTTTCTTCCTGTTCGATAAAATCGTTCAGATCCTGCGCAATATCCTGCGCCATCTGGTTAAATGTCGATGTCGCGGTGAACGAGTTTTCGCACTGCGCATGCGCCGTGCCCGCAAACAAAACCGCCGGCAAGGACAGCATGATGGCAAGGGCGGGAATAGCGCAGCTGCGCTTGACGCTCTTAATCAAATGGAACATAACGGGTCCCCCCTTCTCTCAGCGGACGCGATTTTTTATCCAGCAGGTTTGCTGTTTCAATCGCGTGGGCATTGGCGATTTTTTCGGTTTTTTCGTACATGCGGTACAGCAGCATCAGGTTATAGGCTTGCAAAAAGACTTCTTTTTGCGAAACGCTGGTCGCACCGTCTGTCAGGTTCACGTAATAGCCGGGATCCCACAGCTGTTCGATAATCGCCTGACGGATTTCACGCTCGGAAGCATTGGGCGAAGCATCGCCAATCCCCATACGCTGGCGCATTTGCTGCACTTCGGTTGTATTGCGCGTTGCACCAGCGCCGGTGCCGGCTTCACCCTGACTAGGCATACGCTCAGCCACGATCGAGAAGGCCAGCGCATTCACCGCGTCCATCTGCGTCAGGTAAGCACGGTTTTGCAAACGGCTTTCACGGCCCATGGGGGAGTTCAAAACAGCAGGGTCAATCGTATCAGGCTGCTGGTAACCCGTGATGTTGTAAATCAGTTCATTGACAGCGGCGGCCGTATTGGCATCGCTCATGTCGATCGTTTCACGGCTAAACAAGGTCACGCTGGGCATGATATGCGCGTTAGGCGCCGCAGCGGATGTGCCGCCGCAAGCCGTGCCACCCGCGTTTGCCAAATGGTCGCAGAAACGGTTGCGGTAGGTTTCAAAACGCGCGCTGGTCACGGCGCCGGGGCCGTTTACGGCAGGCGTGCCGGGTTTTGCGTTACCCAAATCGCTCAATTGTTGGGACAAAGCCGTGCTGGCGGCCTTGGATACACGGCCTGCTGTCGCCATATAGCTTGCGGTTGTATCAAAGCGGCAGCCTTCTTCGGTCGGGCGGAAATTCGCATGGGCGTCAATTTCCGCGCGCTGAAAACCACGGGCGGTTTCAGTCAGGTTGCTGCTGTCAAACAGGTTGGACATCTGGCGGGCCTGATCGCTAACGCCCGCGTTCAGCTGGGTGGTCATTGCTTTCAGCGCTTCTTCCCAGTCGCGCCAGAACCGGCGCATGCGCTGGTTAATCAGGGTTTCCATACCTTCCAGACTGGCAATCAGCGCGGCACTCGCCGCTGTTGTGGAGGCTGTGTACATACCGGACAGTGTCGTTTGCATCGCTGTAATCGCCGCCGCTTGTGACGGCAGAACCGTACTTGCCGCTGTTGCCGCCGTGGTGCCGGGCGCTTCGCACTGCGCCCGCGCATCGCTGGCTGCGCCAAAGGTCAAGGCCGCAGCAACAACCAATCCAGCAAGGCGCACAGGCCCGGGAGATTTTTTGCAAGCCGTCTTTTTGCAAATCGTTTTCATACGAACCCCTCTCTGGATCAGTTATTAACCGGCTTCAGGTTATCGATACGCGGCATTTTAACGTCATCCGCCATAATCGAAACCTGTACCGCCAGTGTCAGTGCCTGACGTTCCAGCAGTTTGTGATAGTCATGCAGCATCATCAGATAGAATGTGCCCATGGAAAGTTTTTCCATCTCCACACCCGCGCGTTCCATTTGCAAACCCGTGGCAAAAGCACCGGTATTGAAACGGTCAACCGAAATCGCATTCAATACTTCGCGGTAGCTGGGGTTTTCGGAAATTTCAGAAAGGGGAATACCCGCTTCCTGGCGCAACTCCTGAATCCATGTCCCCAATTGCGAACCCGGCATACGTTCACCCACAATCAACTGGGGTACACTGCGGATAGCGTTGTATTTTGCCAGATAGTCGCGGCGGTTGAGGATGGTTTCGCGGCCTTGCGGGCCAGCTGCTACCGAAGGTTTCAACGGATCAAGCATCGGGACGCCCACCAGGTTTTCAAGGTTTTCCTTGATCGCGCGGTCATAGATGTCACCCGTGCTCATCGGGATCGGCGGATCGCCCGGATTGGGGCCGGGACGGGTCACTGCCGTCGGGGTTGCGTCATCCACAGGAATGGTCAGCTTGTTGTACACAAACTTGGTTACCTGCGTATCCGCGTTATAGAATTCTGCCGGTGCGGGGGTAGATCCGCAGACGTTGGCACCGCCATTGGCTGCGGGGTCACAGAAAGCCGCTTCGTAAACATCGTTACGGTTTGCCAGATATTCGCCCACACCGCGGCCGCCCTCTTCGCCGACTACGTTCGCGCCGCTATTGATGGCCGTTTTCTGCCAGCCTTTGCGCATCTGGCGGGAGAAAGTTTTACCGCGTCCCGCACCAGCCGTCAGGCCCGCAGGCGGACAGACGTTGTCGCGCACAAGACGTGACGTGCGCACTTCGCTGCGCTGGACGACGGCGTTCTGCTGCGCTTCATGCTCCGCATCCACCGAAGCCTGATAGGTTTTGGAAAGATCGTTGTTGGCCGTGTTCATCTGAACCGTCATCGCGCGCAAGCTGGGGCTCAGGTTGTAGTGCCACATGGTGGACCACCACTGGATCATGTTCTTTTCAATATCGTTCACTTTTTCCAGCAGGTTTTGCACCATGCCGTCCACGTGCTGGGCCAGCCAGTTTTCAAGGAAAACCGAAGTCGCGACCAATTGCGTATTGAATGCCGTGTAAATCGTGGTGCGCACAAGGCTCGCGGTACCGGAAATTTCACAAGGCGTCACGCAACCCTTACAGCAGGCGCACATCCCGCCCACAACCGTCACGCTTGTCGCCGTGACCTGCGCCTGACAGGCGTTTTGATAGGACGTCACGCTGTTGTAACCCGAAGCAAAGCCCAAAGCCACAACCACCATCATCGCCATACTGCCCGAGAACAGGCGCCGCGCGATTTTACCAAAGCGATCTTTCACTGTTTTCATTACGGGCCACCCATCGGTCTAGCTTGCATCATGCTGTCAAACGGTTTGTTCTCCACAATATTGGCGCCCACGCGGGCCGCCAAGATCAGGGCATATCTGTCGAGAAGGTCGATCTGGTCAGACATCTGCATCGCCTGGAAGGCTTGCTGCACCACCAGTTCGCGGTTGTTGTTTTCCGGCTCGTCAATCTGGTTCACACCGATGGTACCGGCGCGGAAGCGCTCCGCCATCATCACTTCCATCACTTCGTTATGGCTGGGGCTGTCAACAAAGCTGGAAGCCGGAATCCCTGCCGCTTCGCGGATCGGGTTGATATAAGTGCCCATGTTGCTGCCGGGCACGCGGCGGCCTACGATGTGGTAAACGGCATCATACAGAACCTGGCGGCGTGCTTTATAGCTTTCGCCCTTCAGGAAAGTTTCCTGACCTTGCGGGCCGGCCAGCGTTTGCACGGGAATCGGCTGCATGGTGACAGGCTCGATAATATTGGTAATCAGGTCATCCACCACCTTGCGCGTTTCGGCATTACGCACGTCAATGGTATCCTTCATGAAAATTTCACCCGATACGTCCAGATCGCGGCCTATCATGGAACCGTCCGAGGTGCAACCGGAAGCGCCGCCGTTCAGATCAGGATCACAATAATTCGCCACATAGTCTTCCCAGCGTGCGCGCTGGTCCGCACCGGGGCCGTTCGCTGCCGGCGTTCCGCTGCGGGCCGCCGTACGGGCCAGACGTTCACGCGGCGCAGCCGTGCCATAGGCGCGGCGCAGGTTTGCAGCATTGGTCATACCG
>JAVEWI010000118.1:0-6006 GCA_034004625.1 Bdellovibrionales bacterium | reverse complement strand
CTGTAGTTAAGAAAGCTGCACCGAAGAAGGCAGCAGATAAGAAGGCTGCTCCAAAGAAAGCTGTAGATAAGAAAGCCGCGCCGAAAAAGGCCGCAGTTAAGAATGCTGCACCGAAGAAAGCCGTAGCTAAGAAAGCTGCGCCTAAGAAAGCTGTAGTTAAGAAAGCCGCGCCGAAGAAAGCTGTAGCTAAGAAAGCTGCGCCGAAGAAGGCAGCAGTTAAGAAGGCTGCTCCAAAGAAAGCTGTAGTTAAGAAAGCTACCCCCGCCGCGAAAAAGCCCGCGGTTAAAAAACCGGCCGCGAAATCCGCAGCCCCCGCGCCGAAAGCCGCTCAGCCTGTTGTGGCTCCTGCCGCCGCTCCCGCGCCTGTTGCGCCGGCTCTGGAAACCGCCGCACCCGTGGCCGCAAAACCCGAGGCAGCAGCGCCAGTAGCAGCCGCACCTGCAGCTGCCCCCGCAGCCGCCCCCGCGCCGAAAACCGTGGAAGCCCCCAAACCCGCGCCCACAACCCGCGCCGGTATTTTGCACGAAGAAATCGTCAAAACGCTGGATCAGGACAAGGGCGACAATATCGTTTCCATCGATCTGACCGGTAAAAGCGCGCTGGCCGATTACATGGTTATTGTCACGGGTACATCCACCCGCCACGTCAGCGCCATGGCGGTCAAACTGAAACAGCGCCTGGCCAAAGAAGGCATCACCGCGCGTATCGAAGGCGCCTCTATCGGTGACTGGGTTATTGTTGATGCCGGCGATGTGATTGTGCATCTGTTCCGTGCGGAAGTACGTAATTTTTACAATCTGGAAAAACTCTGGTCTTCCGACTTTTCCACCATCGACTACACGCTTTATAACAAAACGCTTTAAAAAGCAGCCAGAGTGCGTTGAATACAGATGAAAATAAAAATCATCGCCGTCGGGCGTCTGAAAAATTCGCCCCTGCGTGATCTTTGTGACGAGTATATCAAACGCCTGAACTGGCCCGTTAAAGTAGAAGAAATCGACAGCCCGAAGGCGGCAACATCCGCCATCGAGGCGCCTCTTATATTGAAGCATATTCCGGAAAACGCATTTGTCGTGGCGCTGGACGAACGCGGGCAAAGTTATTCCAGCCCCGAATTTGCGGAAAAACTTTCAAGCTGGCGGGATCAGGCACCAGGGAACGAGATTATCCTGCTGATCGGCGGGGCCGACGGCTTTGACAAGACCGTACGCGAAAAAGCCAGATTTTTAATGTCTTTCGGCAAACAAACATGGCCTCACATGCTGGTTCGGGTTATGCTGTTAGAGCAGATATACCGTGCCCAGCAAATCCTTGCGGGGCATCCGTACCACAGGGCCTGAGATGCAGCGTTTTACCGCCGCACATATACCGTTTCTGGTCGTTTTTATGCTGATGGCAGCCGGCGGCGCCCTGCCCGCGCAGGCGAATTCCGCTGCGGATAAAAACAAAATCAAAGCTGCGCTGGAAGCCAAACAGGCTGCCCAGGCGGAACTTGACCGCAAGTCCAAGGCCCTGACGCAGGAAACCTCATCCCTTCAGCAAAAACTGATCGACATGTCGCGCGGCTTGCGCAAACTGGAAGAATCCATGGCAGACGGCAAAACCCGCCTGCGCGATTTGCAAAAAGAGAAATCCGCATTGGAAACCCGCCTGTTTGCCGAACAGGAAACCATGGGCGGACTGGTCACCGCCGCACAGCGTTTCAACCGGACATCGACCCCCACCATGATGGCGCAATCAGACCCGCTGGAAGCCGCCCGCGCGGCACGGTTGATAAAAACACTCATTCCTGTTTTGCATGAGAAATCTGCACGCTTGCGCGCAGAAATTGAAGCTCTGGATAAGCTGGAAAAAGACATTGCCGCCCAGCAGCAGGCGCAGCAGCAATCCATGGCACGTATTAACAGCGAAGAAAACAAGCTGAATAAATTATTGGAAGAGCGCCGCAAAGCCCTGCACCAGACAGCGGCAGAACAAAACGCCAATAATGCCGAAGTCGCCCGCCTTGCCCGCGAAGCCAAAAACCTTGATGAACTGGTAGAAAAAATCGAACGTCCGCGCGCCAAGCCCCTAGCGCGTAAAGAAACAGACGCAAACCGTACAGCCAATGCCAAAGATGAAGGCAGCGTCCAGACCGGCTCCGCCCATTCGCCTGTGCCCGGCACCATCCGCACAGCCTTTGGCGAAATTGATGATTTGGGCGCGACCAGCAAGGGCATTACATATAACGCCCGCGGTAATGCCCGCGTGGTAACGCCGCTTGCGGGAACCGTTCGCTTTGCCGGACCGTTTCACAAATACAAGCATATCTTGATCGTAGAGCATGCAGGCGGCTATCATAGCCTTATCGCCGGTCTTGGCCGTGTGGATACCGTTGTCGGCGCGCGCGTTGCCGCTGGCGAGCCCATAGGCAGCGTTGACCGCACAGATGCCGAACACCACCCCGTTTATTACGAACTGCGCCGTAATGGCACCCCTATCAATCCCCAGAAAATTCTGGTCGCCCAACGCAAACAGGACAAGAGTTAACCATGCCGTTCAAAACAAAACTGATTACCGCCGCCAGCGCCCTTGCCATTGCTGTCTTTCTGGCTTCTTCCTATACGGCTTCTGCGGGTGCGGGCGATGCGCGCTCCGCCGGAAAATCCGTGCCGGTCAGCACCTACCGCTCGCTTGACCTTTTTGGCGATGTATTTGAACGCGTCCGCGCCGATTACGTAGATCCGGTCGAAGACCGCAAGCTGCTGGAATACGCACTGAACGGCATGCTGTCGAACCTTGACCCGCATTCGGCCTATATGACCGAAGAAGAAACCAAAGCCATGTCGGTGCAAAACCGCGGCGAATTTGGCGGACTTGGTATCGAAGTCACCATGGAAAACGGCGTTGTCAAAGTCGTATCCCCCATTGACGAAACCCCCGCCGCACGTGCGGGTGTGCAATCGGGCGACCTGATCGTTGAAATCGACGGACAGCAGGTCATGGGCATGTCGCTGAACGAAGCCGTGGACAAAATGCGCGGCCGTGTCGGCACCAGCATCAACCTGACGATTGTCCGTTCCGGCGCGCCGGAACCTGTGCGCGTAACCCTGACCCGCGACATCATCCAGATCAAATCCGTTCGCGCCCGTCTGGAATCCGGCAACGTGGGTTATATCCGCATGTCCGCCTTTAACGGCCAGACATACAGCGGCTTGCAAAAAGCATTCGAAGATCTGGACAAGGAAGCCGGAAACAAACTGGTCGGCTATGTGCTTGACCTGCGCAACAACCCCGGCGGCCTTCTGGATCAGGCCATTGCCGTATCGGATGCTTTCCTTGATAAGGGTGAAATCGTCTCCACCCGCGGCCGCAAACCCGAAGATACCCGCCGCGACAACGCAACACCCGGCGATCTTGCCCGTGGCCTGCCCGTTGTGGTTCTGATCAACGGCGGCTCTGCCTCGGCTTCGGAAATTGTGGCGGGCGCGTTGCAAGACCATAAACGCGGCATCATCATGGGAACGCAAAGCTTTGGCAAAGGCTCCGTGCAAACACTGCTCGAAGTGCCCGGCGGCGGCTCTATCAAGCTGACCACCGCGCGTTATTACACGCCGTCCGGCAATTCCATCCAAGGCACCGGCATCACGCCCGATATCGTGGTGGAACGCGCCAAAATCGTGGAAGAGAAAAATGCCTTTGGTGAAGTGCACGAAGCCGATTTGAAAGGCTCGCTGAAAAATCCGAATGCACAGGAAAAGGTTTCTGACCCCACCTTGCAGCCGGAAGATAAAAAATCCGAAGACGGCGCAAAACCCGGCGACAAGAAAGCCGATGCAAAACCCGCCGAAAAAAGCGACGATTATCAACTTATCCGCGCGATTGACGTGTTGCAGGGCATCGCCCTTTATCGCACCACCGGCGCGCCGAAACCTTGATAGACACCGCTGATGCGCGAAGACCTTTCTGCATCCGACGGTAAAACCGGCAAGGCGGGCTCTTTTTGGGCCCGCCTGTCGCCTGCTTATAAAAAACGTTTTATCGGCGGCATTTTTTTGTACCTGCTGCTGACAGGGCTTGTCGGGTTTTGGGTTTATACCCATGCGGACAATACGCTGCAAAAATGGAATGCGCGTATTCCGCAGGCCACATTGCAGATTGGCGATACAGCCCCCTATACAGACGCTGCCGTTCCTCCGTCCGGCGATATAGATTCCGGCAACACAGACCTTGTTGATATTGATACAGCGGAAGAGCCTCTGCAAAGCCAGCCTCAGGAAAATACCCTGCCCGCCGGAAAAACGGCGCGTATCGCGATTATCGTTACCGATACAGGCTTGATCGAATCCACCACGCTGCGTGTGATGAAAGACCTGCCGCAAAATGTCGGCATGGCTTTTTCTCCGTATAGCCTGCGTTTGCAACCGTGGCTGGAAGAAGCGCATGCACAAAACCGCGAAGCCTATTTGCTGCTGCCCATGGAACCGCTGACTTATCCCAAAGACGATCCGGGGCCACGCGCGCTGCTGTCGCGCAAGAGCGAGGCCGAAAACCGCATCGCCATACAATGGCTGTTGTCGCATAAGCCTGTTACCGGCGTGATGAATTTCATGGGGTCGCGTTTTCTGGCCGACCGCCGCAACATGATGCCGATGCTGGAGCAATTGAAACGCCGCGGCCTTGTTTTCATCGAGAACCCTGCCATGGCCGGATTGCAATCTGCCGTGCGTTTAGCCGATGAAGCAGGCGTAAAATACATGCCCGCCGCGCTGCAGATAGATACCCATCCCCAAGAAACCGCCATTCGCATCCAACTGTCCCAGTTGGAAAAAATCGCGGAAGAAAAAGGCTATGCGCTTGGCATTGCCGCGCCCTATCCCGTCAGCATTGATCTTCTTGCAAAATGGACAGAGGGACTTGCCGCACGCGGATTTGAACTGGTCAAACCAGCCAGCCTGCTTCAATACCAAAATACAACAACAGGAACGCCCTAACATGACCCAAGCCCAGGCGCAGCGCGATGATACCCTTTACCGTCCCTGCGTCGGCATTACGCTGATCAACCCGCAAGGTCTGGTTTTTGTGGGTGAACGTCTGGACAACCGCGGCGCATGGCAAATGCCCCAAGGCGGCATTGACGACGGCGAAGACATCACCGCCGCCGCGTTTCGCGAAATGGAAGAAGAAATCGGCACGCGCAATGCCAAATTGCTGGGCATGATCGACGACTGGATTTACTACGACATCCCCGCCCGCACGGCACAAAAACTGTGGAACAACAAATACCGTGGACAACGCCAGAAATGGGTGGCCATGTCGTTTACCGGCGCGGACAGCGACATCCGTCTGGATGCTTTTACCCACCCTGAATTTGCGCAATGGAAATGGGTGCCTTTGGCGGCGCTGCTCGACCATGTGGTGCCATTCAAACGCGATGTATATAGCCGCGTGATGACCGAATTTGAAAGTTTTACGCGCATATAAATAAACCCGCAGGAGTCAACGCATGCCCCTGATCCCCCTTGGCGATGACAACCATCACAGGTCTAACCATTACCTGAACTGGACGTTTATTATTGCATCG
The DNA here is from genome assembly GCA_034004625.1 of Bdellovibrionales bacterium. Classification (GTDB taxonomy): domain Bacteria; phylum Pseudomonadota; class Alphaproteobacteria; order Micavibrionales; family UBA2020; genus UBA2020. Next base: position 443 of record JAVEWI010000118.1, on the reverse strand, counting down.
CTGGCCGTCATGGGCTTCGCGTTTTTCAAGGATCATAATTTCACGCTGGCGGTATTCGATCAATGGATGCTGCCCGCAGGCCACGAAATAACGGCTACAAAAAATGATGCGCAGCGTTTGTTTGCCGGCATATTCATGCACCAGAACCCTTTCCTGCTGGGGCTTTACGTTTACATGCTCTGGATGCTGGGCGATAACGTCGAATACATCATGGGACATCTGCGGTATTTGATTTTCTTTCCGCTAATGGCGGCTGCCGCGCTGGTGGCGCAGCTGTATTGGGGCATGGATGGCGACACCCTGCCCGCAATAGGTCTTGGCGGTGCGGCATTTGCCGTGATGGGCGCCTATCTGGCCTGTTTCCCCAATATCAAAGTCGATATGATTTATTGGCTGGAAGAACAAACCATGAGCGTCAAATGGCTGCCCGCCATTTACCTGAC
>JAVEWI010000117.1:0-6012 GCA_034004625.1 Bdellovibrionales bacterium | reverse complement strand
CCGTATGCTCCGCCGTCAGGGCATCCCGCATGACATCGCCTTTATCGGCAAAGGGATCTGGCGCAGGTGCAGGTGCCGCAGGCCTTGGCCTCCTGCCCGTATAAAATAGCGCCCAAAGCGTGGCGCCAGAGGCAAGGACCAAGCCTGTTCCCAAAGGAAAGGCCAGAAAGATACCGCCCAGCAGGCCAATCACAAAAATCAGGCCATTACCACACCAGCATAAAAAACGCCCGATCTGATAAAAGACGCCAAAAGGCCTCTCCAAACTGACCCGCCCGCGCAAAGCCACGACGATGTTCAGCACATAAAAAAACATGACCAGAAACAAAGCCCGCGGCAGGAATTCCAGCCCCGTTTCTATGGGCAAGAAGGAGCCCAGCATAAAGAAAACCACAAACGGCAAATTGAACAGCAGCACCGCCGCACGCAATAGGGGCATCCTGTCTTTGCCTTCTCCGGTATTTTGCTCCATCTGCTGCCCGCCCCCGCTAAATACCCTATGGTAAAGCCTTTCATTTTAGAGTACTTTAAATTCCGCATGACACTGATTACAACAACAAAAGACCTCAAGGCGCTTTGTACGCGGCTCAAAAAATCGACGTTTGTAACGGTCGATACAGAGTTTATTCGCGAAAAAACCTATTGGCCCCATCTGTGCCTGATACAGGTCTGCGGTGACGACGAAACCGCTTATTGCATTGACCCTCTGGCAGAAGACATCGACCTCGCCCCGTTTTTTGAAGTCATGCAGGACAAAAAAGTCCTCAAAGTATTCCACGCCTGCCGCCAGGATCTGGAGATTTTTTTCAACGAAAGCGGCAAACTGCCGGCTTCGGTTTTTGACACCCAGATCGCCGCCATGGTTTGCGGTTTTGGCGAACAGGTCAGCTATGAAGTGCTGGTCAATACATTGGCCAAAAAACAAATCGACAAATCCAGCCGCTTTACCGATTGGTCTGCCCGCCCGCTGACGTCCAAACAATTGAAATACGCCATGGCGGACGTCACGCATTTGCGCAAAATTTACGTCAAGCTGACCGAAAAGCTGGAAAAAATGGGCCGCACGTCGTGGATCAAGGACGAGATGAAGGGCCTGATGGACAAAGGCCTTTACCTGACCAAGCCCGAAGACGCGTGGGAACGTATCCGCATACCCAATCACAAACCGCGCACCTTGTGCATTTTGCGTGAAATCGCCGCATGGCGCGAAACATTGGCGCAGCAGCACGACGTGCCGCGCGGCCGTATCCTTAAAGACGAAGCGCTGGCCGAAATTGCCACGCACCCGCCCGCCAATAACGACGCGCTGAACAAAATGCGCAACGTGCATCAAGGCTTTGGCAATAGCGAACGCGGCAAAAGCCTGTTGGAAGCCGTCAAGCGCGGCACCGAAGCCGATCTGGACACCTGCCCCAAATGGGAACCGCGCGCGGCATTCCCGCCGGGCATTGCGCCGACCATCGACCTGTTGCGCGTGCTGCTGAAATTGAAATGCGAAAACGAACAGGTCGCCGCCAAATTGCTCTGCACCGCGGCGGATCTGGAATTGATCGCGGCCTATGGCAAGGAATCCAAAGTCCCCGCCATGTCCGGCTGGCGGTTCAAGATTTTTGGCAAGGAAGCCCTCGCCCTGCGCGAAGGAAAATTGGCGATTGCCGTTGAAAACAGCCGCCTTAAACTTGTGAAAACAGCTTAATTAAAAAGCTTAATCCGCAATCACGCGGCACGCACGGCCCAGCATTTCTGCCAGATCTTTCATCGCGTCATCAATCACCGCGGCATGCAGACCGGCCGATTTACCGCTGAGGCGCAAAATCACCTGATCTTCGGTCACGGCAAGTTCCGTATCCTTGAGCAAGCTGAGCGCACCGCCCGTCAGCAAATAAGCCACGCGCATGCCAAGCCCCGCCACAATCGCCAGGGTCACGCTGCCGCGGGTCAGGATATGACGCGCGCTATCGGCCACTTCGTCATCGCCCGTGCCGCCGTAGCGCACGTAATTCGCCAGCGCCAAAAACGCGCGGCCCGTATGGTCAACACCATAGAGCGGCAACAGCAAGATACGTTCAAACGCATGCAGCGCCTGATAATCTTCATGTTCGAACCAGCCCGTATCGCTGAGCAGGCAGGCAGATTCCAACAGCTCGGTAAAACTGTCGTGCTGCATGGCGAACAAAGGCGCCATCCATTCGGACATCAGGGTGAAAGATTTCACGTCATGGAAACGGCTGATTTTCAAAGCCACCTTGCGGCAGCTGGCGGTCAGTGCATCCTGTCTTTGCAGCGCGGGCGGCAGGGCGTCGTAAATCGCGCCTTCGCGCAGACCGGTTGCGGAGAAAATAACCCGCGCCGGCTGCATTTTTTCCAGCACCGCCGCCATGGCCAAAGCCGCGGGCCCCATATCCTGCACGCGTTTTTTGGACAGGCCGCTTGATTTTTCCAGATCTTCCACGCTTTGCGCGGCAATCATCCGGGCAAAGGCCAAGGCCTTTTCGCCCGACATGCTGTATTGGTCCATGACTTTGAGCGGATGGCCCGTCATGCGGATATGCAATTTCGCCATCGCGCGCCATGAACCGCCCAGCACGTAAAAATCGCCGCCCGTCCATGCCGTGATAAAATCCGCCTTGGACAAATGCGTTTCGATCAAGGCCAGCTGCGCATCGCGGCTGCCCGCCGCCTGCAAACGCAAAGAGCCGATGGGCAGGCTTTGTTTTTGTTCAACCGTGTGGTTATTGACCTGAATAAGCTCCAGCGAGCCGCCGCCAAAATCACCGATAATCCCGCGCGTGCCAAGGCCGTTCATCATCACGCCGATGGCGGACAGGCGCGCTTCTTCCTCGCCGTCAATCACGCGGATGGTCAGGCCGAATTTTTTCTGCACTGCCGCAATAAAATCGGGGCCGTCCGCCGCATCGCGCAGCGCCGCCGTGGCAACAGCCATGACATGCTTGATTTTCATCGCTTCGATCAGCGCAGCAAAACGCCCGATGCTTTGCATCGCATGTTCAACGCCGTCTGCATTCAAACGGCCCGTCTTGCCCAAATCGGCGCCAAGACCGCATAAATCGCGTTCATTATGGATTTTTACCGGCACGCGGTTCATACCGTCAAAAACAACCAGACGGACGGCGTTGGAGCCGATATCCAGAACGGCAACATAATCTCTGGTCGGGGTGGCTTCCGGCATGACAATCCTCCTCAGGTGCGCTAGTCTCATTCTATAGGAAATAACGCCGGACAAGGTCAAATGAAAACGCTTTATCTTTTGCGCCACGCCGAAGCCGAGGGGGGCGCAGGCCCCGCCGACAGCGACCACGCCCGTGTACTGTCTGCCAAGGGCCGTGCCGAAGGCCGCGATGTAGGCCGTTTTATGAAAGAAAAAAACATGATGCCGGAATTTATTCTGGCATCCGACGCCCTGCGCACCATGTCCACCGCCCGTTTGGTGGCGGAGGAGCTTTTTGGCGACCGCAAGGCCCCCATTACCAGCCGTTTTGACCGCAGCCTGTATCTGGCGCCGGCGGACAGCCTGCTGGCCCATGTGCAGGCCGTCACGGGCAAGCTGGACCGTTTGCTTCTGGTCGCGCATAACCCGGGCATATTGGAATTTGCCATGCATCTGGGGCGTGCGGATATATTGGATTTTGAAGGATTCCCGCCCGCGACATTGGCGGTTTTTGAATCAAGCGCGGAAGACTGGGCCCTGATTACGCCGGACAACACGCATCTTGCCGCGCAATTCACGCCGCATCTGTAACACTTCTAAAAGAAGCTTTGCGGGTCGATATCGATTTTAAGCTGGATGCTGGATCCGGCCTTGATTCCGTCCAGCCACGCGGCCAGATAATTTTGCAAATTAACATCCCGCCCGCAGCGGATCAAAAAACGCCGGCGATGTTTGCCGCGCAAAAACGCCATGGGCGCGGGCGCGGGGCCCAAAACACGAATATCATCATACCGCGGCGCGCGCTGCGCCAGCATGCGGCAAAACTGGTCGAGCTTTACTTCGTCAGGCGATTGCAAAATAAGCGACGCCAGCTTGCCAAAGGGCGGCATGCCCGCGCGTTCACGCTCCCGCCCCTCGGCCGCCAAAAACGCATCGCGGTCGCCCGCGGCAAGGGCGCGAATCACATTTTGCTCCGGCATATAGGTTTGCAAAAACACGCGCCCCGGTTTGGCGCCGCGCCCTGCACGCCCGGAAACCTGTTGCAGCAATTGGAACGTACGTTCGCCCGCGCGCAAATCGCCGCCGGACAAGCCCAGATCCGCATCAACAACGCCGACCAATGTCAGTTCGGGGAAATGGTGTCCCTTGGCCACAATCTGCGTGCCGATAATCACATCGACTTCGCCGTTTTCAATCTGCGCAATCGCGCCGCGTATCATATTGGCGCTGCCCATGATGTCGCTGGCCAAAACCAATGTGCGCGCATCGGGCAATAATTCCTGCACTTCTTCCTGAATACGCTCCACCCCCGGGCCGCAGGCGGCAAAGCTGCCTTCGTCACTGCAAGACGGACAAGCCGTGGGCATTTTCTGCGCAAACCCGCAATGGTGGCATTGCAAACGCCCATACCTGCGGTGTTCGACCAGCCACGCGGTACAGGACGGGCATTGAAACCGGTGGCCGCAGGTACGGCATAACGTCAAAGGCGCATAGCCGCGGCGGTTGAGGAAAAGCAAAGATTGCTCCCCCGCCTCCAGCGTTTGCGCAAGGGCAGCACCCAGCGGCGGTGAAATAAATCTTTGCCGCGCAGGCGCATCGCGGCGCAAATCCACCACCTGCATCGCGGGCATGGCGGCGCCGCCAAAACGCGACGGCAAATGCAAATAGGCATATTTGCCGTTTTGCACATTCGTCATGGTTTCCAATGACGGCGTGGCGGAGACCAGCACGCAAGGAAAATCCCCCAAACGCGCACGCAGCACAGCCATGTCGCGGGCGTGGTACATGACGCCTTCTTCCTGTTTATAGGAAGCATCATGTTCTTCATCCACCACAATCGCGCCCAGATTGGCGAAGGGTAAAAACAGCGCAGAGCGTGCGCCGATGACGACTTTGGTGCGTCCCTCGGCCACACCTTGCCAGACAAGCCGGCGCTGCGCCGCGGTGACTTCGGAATGCCAAATGGCAGGCGCGGTGCCGAAACGGCGTGTAAAACGCTCCATAAACTGCGCCGAGAGCGAAATTTCCGGCAGCAATATCAAAGCCTGTTTTCCGGCGGCCAAGGCGGCAGCGACAGCTTCGAAATAAACTTCGGTCTTGCCAGACCCCGTTACACCGTCCAGTAAAATGGCGGCGAATTTTTCCTGTACCGCAATGTCGTGCAGCGCATGGGACGCCGCTTTTTGCGCATCGGTAAAATTCAATTGCGGCGGGGTTAAACTGACCGCGCGGCACGGCACGGGCGCGGCCACGGATGCCGTGCGCAAAATACCCGCAACCGCCATGGCGCGTATCACCGCAGGGGTGCATCCCACCACGGCGGCAATTTCAGTGGCGCGGCGCGGCACGCCGTCAGATAACAAATCCACAATTTTCTGGCGGTGCGCACCACCGCCCTTGCGCGGCATGCCGCCGCCAGCGCGCAACTCCGCCGCCGCATCACCGGCCACATCGGCCAAGGTATAGGCAGGCACGGTTTTGGGCGGCGTCAAAACATCAGGCACGCTAAGCGACATTTTCAAAACAGCGCCCATGTCGGCCATGGTGTATCTTGCGGCACGTTCCAGAAAACTGCGGTGCACATCTGGCATGGGCGGGCATGTTTTATAAACGTCGCGCACGGTTTTTAATTTCGCCGCCGGTACAGCCGCATCGGGATTGTCCAAAGACCAGACCACCCCCGCCGTATCGCGTTTGCCCAAGGGGACACTTACATAAATCCCCCGGCGCGGCGTCCATCCCCTCTGGCAGCACATAATCATAGGCGCGCGCCAGCGGCAAGGGCACCAAAACCTGCACCCGCCGCCCCGTTTCCGCCCCTTCGGCAAGGCCTTGCGCGGACG
>JAVEWI010000116.1:0-6013 GCA_034004625.1 Bdellovibrionales bacterium | reverse complement strand
TTTGCTGTCGTCCGATGACGAAGGCGTTCAGGTTGCCGAAAGCATTCCCGCAGCACCTGTAGTGGGGACAGCATCCGGTCAGCCGACTTTGGCGGATAGCCAGCCTTTGACGGGTTATGCCTCCGGCCTGATTACGCCGGCGGAAACCGCACCGGAAAATACGGCTGTGCCCGCGGCAAAAGATGCGTCCGCAGTGGCATCCGCGGCAAATGGCGCACCGACCCTTGCCGATATGCCTGCTGCGCCTGCGGCGACGCAGCCCGAAGCGGAGATGCTGGTGCGTCCGACACGTCCGGTGGAAGAGCGCCCCGCCACAGCCGAAGCGCAAGTCATCAACGTCAAACAACGCGGCAAAACCCGTATTGTTCTGGAAGCCAACCAAAAAAGCTGGGTGCAGGTTTCGGACGGCGCGGGCAAGGTTGTTTATAAAAAAGTCATGGCGCAGGGCGAACAGTTTTTTGTGCCCGACCAGCGCGGCATGTCTTTGGTCACATCCAATGCGGGCGGGCTTAATGTGATTGTCGATGGCGTCAAGGCGCAAAGCCTCGGCCGCAACGGCGAGATTATTCGCGGTATTTCGCTGGATGCGGAAGAGTTGAAAAAAAGAAGAATTCGCGTGCGGGATTAACCGCCGCGCAGGGCTGTGGCGGTGCTTCTCACGTAAGAGCGAAGCGGGCGCAGCCCATATAAAAATAACCAGGTAAACGCACGCCATGTGCGGGGGGGATTGTAATGTCAGGCGAAGTCAGGCCGTACCGGCAGATATTCCGGCGTAAATCACGCCAGATTTTTGTGGGCAAAGTGCCGGTGGGGGGCGATGCGCCCATCACCGTGCAATCCATGACCAATACGCCGACACCGGATGTAGAGGCAACGGTTGCGCAAATCCACGCGCTGGAAAAGGCGGGCGCGGATATTGTGCGCGTGTCTTGTCCGGATGAAGCATCGACCGCCGCGCTGAAAGACATCGTGGCGCAGGTTTCCGTGCCTATCGTGGCCGATATCCATTTCCATTATAAACGCGCGATAGAGGCGGCCAAATCCGGCGCCGCCTGCCTGCGGATCAATCCGGGCAATATCGGGTCTGACGACCGCGTGCGCGAAGTTGTGAAGGCGGCGAAGGATCATAACTGTTCCATCCGCATCGGCGTGAATGCGGGGTCTTTGGAAAAAGACCTGCTGGAGCAATTTGGCGAACCGTGTCCCGAAGCCATGGTGCAATCCGCCCTGCGCCATATCCGGATCCTCGAAGATCATGATTTTTTCAATTTCAAAATCTCGTGCAAGGCATCGGATGTTTTTCTTGCCGTTGCGGCCTATCAACAACTGGCGGATGCCTGCGATTACCCGCTGCATGTGGGTGTGACCGAAGCAGGGGGATTGCGCACCGGCACGATTAAATCGTCGATTGGTATCGGCAGTCTTTTGTGGGCGGGGATTGGCGATACCATCCGCGTGTCGCTGACGGCGGATCCGGTAGAAGAAATCAAGGTCGGTTTTGACATCCTGAAATCCATGGGGCTGCGCCACCGCGGGGTGAATGTTATTTCCTGCCCGTCTTGTTCGCGTCAGCAATTTGACGTGATTGAAACCGTGCGCGTGCTCGAAGAACGCCTTGCGCATATCACCACGCCCATGACGGTGTCGGTGATTGGCTGCATCGTGAACGGCCCGGGCGAAGCCTTGATGACCGACATCGGCTTTACCGGCGGCGGGCGCGGCACGCATCAGGTTTATTTAAAAGGCCAGCCCGCGCATAGGTTGAAAGACGAATCCATCGTTGACCACCTTGTGCATCTGGTTGAAGAAAAAGCGGCGGAGATTGAAAAGAAAATCGCCGCGCAGGAAACGGCGGCATAAAGGTCACCCATGTCGCTGGAGCGTAAACTGGATCAGGTTCTGAGCCGTTTTAACGAGGTCGAGGCTTTATTGTCCTCGGGCACGCTCGCGTCCGATGTTTTTACCAAATTGTCGCGGGAATATGCCGAACTGACGCCTTTGGCCGAAGTGATCCGCGGGTATAAAAAAGCCCAGACGGAATATGCCGATCTGGAAGTTATGATGCGCGACCCCGCAGCGGACAAAGACATGCGCGCCATGGCGGAAGAAGAATATTTCCGTATCAAGGAAGACCTCCCTTCTTTGGAAAAGAAAATCCAGATTGCCTTGTTGCCCAAAGACGCCGCGGATGAAAAAAGCGCGATTTTGGAAATACGCGCCGGCACCGGCGGGGACGAGGCTGCGCTTTTTGCCTTTGACCTTCTCGACATGTACCGCCGTTATGCGGCCGACCACGGGTGGCGGTTTGAATCCATGGAAATGGCCGAAAGCGATTTGGGCGGGATACGTCAGGCCGTGGTCGCCGTATCCGGCCACGGGGTTTTTGCGCGGCTGAAATACGAATCCGGCGTGCACCGTGTGCAGCGCGTTCCCGCAACCGAAGCCAGCGGGCGTATCCATACATCCGCCGCCACCGTGGCGGTTCTGCCCGAAGCGGAAGAGGTCGATATCGACATCAAGGACGGCGACCTGCGCATTGACGTGATGCGGTCCGGCGGGGCGGGCGGGCAGCACGTGAACAAAACGGAATCCGCCGTGCGCATTACCCATATTCCCAGCGGGATCGTGGTGGTGCAGCAGGATGAAAAATCCCAGCACAAGAACAAAGACCGCGCGATGAAAATCCTGCGCGCCAGATTATACGACATGGAGCGTCAAAAACTGGACGATGCCCGCGCGGCAGACCGGCGGGAACAGGTGGGGTCGGGCGACCGGTCGGAACGTATCCGCACCTATAATTTCCCCCAGGGCCGCGTGACGGACCACCGTATCAACCTGACGCTTTATAAACTCGACCGCGTTATCACGGGCGAATGTCTGGATGAAATCATCGACCCGCTGATTGCGGAAGATCAGGCCGCGAAGTTGACGGAGATGTCATGGTAAGCGGGCAGGAACCGGAAATCGCCTTTGAACCTTCGGGTATATCTTACGGTGATATATTGGCCGAGTTTAAAGTGGCGCTTGAACAGGTGGGCATGGATACGCCCGATCTGGATGCGCGATTGCTGTTGCAGGGTTTGCTTGAAATCCGGCATGAGGAATTGATCTTAAATCACGGAAAATTATTGCAAAAGTCGGAAGAGGCTTCGCTGCGCAAAGCGCTTGCCCGCCGCCTTGCGCATGAACCGGTGTCGCGCATTGTGGGGACGCGCGGTTTTTGGAAGTCGGATTTTAAGATAACACCTCAAACCCTTGATCCAAGGGCGGATTCAGAAGCTTTGATAGAGGCGGCCTTGCATTGGGTGCCCGAAGGCAAAACGGAAAAACTCCGTGTGCTGGATTTGGGTACGGGCAGCGGTTGTTTGCTGCTGTCGCTGCTGATCGAATGGCCGCATTCGGTGGGGATTGGTATCGACATCAATCCGGGGGCGGTACGTGCGGCGATTGCCAATGAACGTCTTTTGGGGCTGCAAAAACGCGTGGCGTTTCAATCCATGGATTGGGCGGATTATAAACCCAAGGGGCGGTGCGACGTGCTGCTCAGCAACCCTCCTTATATTGCGGAGCATGAACGGGACAGCCTTGCGCCCGAGGTTTTGAACTACGACCCGCACGAAGCCCTGTTCGCGGGCGAAGATGGTCTGGATGCATACCGCTCTTTGGCAAAACTGGCGCCGTGCTGGCTGAAGCCGGGCGGGCTGGCTTTGTACGAAATCGGCTATACGCAGGCGGCAGCGGTCAAAGAGCTGCTTGAAGCACGGGGGCAGACTGTGCTAGAAACCCGACAGGATTTGGCAGGGCGAGATCGCGTGATTGTGGCCCGGCTGGCGGAGTAGCCAGAAAAAAGCATTCAAATCAATATTTTGCGAAAAAACAGCTTTTCAAGCGAATCGGGCTTGAGTACTATGAACTTGTGCGTTCTGCGGAAATAGCGTCCCGCAAGGCAGAACAGCGCCAAAGGGGGTTCCCGCGTGCCAAATGGCCGGGAACAGGGGAAAACGGGACAGCGTATCAAAGCGAAGTGGGTCATATGAGACATAATCAAAACGGACGACGTTTTCGCAGCCGGAATAACAATGGTCACGGTGGTGGCAATGGCGGTGGCCATTCCGGTAACGGGGGCGGTCATTCCGGCAACGGTAATGCCGGTGGCGGCCATCATCACGGTGGCGGGCATCGCCGCGTCAGCAACCCGCGTGTTCAAACATTCGACAGCAACGGCCCCGATGTGCGCATTCGCGGCAATGCCGTGCAGATCACCGAAAAATACCTGACGCTGGCGCGTGATGCGCAGGGCGCGGGCGACCGTGTTCTGGCAGAAAGCTATTTGCAGCATGCCGAGCATTACCAGCGCATGCTCAACGAAATGACCGAAGAATATAACCGTCATCAGGCGCAATTCCAGCCGCAGCATAACCACCGCAACCACCAGCAGGACGATCATCAGGATGCCGACATTGCCGGCGCGGGTGAACAGCCGGAAGTGGCTTTGGAAGACCTCGACCAAGGTTTTCTGGTTGGCCGCCGCACGCCTGTCCGTGCAGATGCCGAAGTGAATGGCAACCTGAACGCGGATACGCAGGATGATGGCGTAGAAGATCTGGGCGCAGCGGCGGAAGCCGCCGCGGCTGCACCGGCGCCGGCGCGTGCCCGCCGCGCCCCGCGTGTGAAGGAAAGCGAAGCGGTATAAACCTACCGCCGGTTTCCGGTACTTTATTGGATATTTTTACGGCAAAGAGGCGTTTTTCAAAAACGCCTCTTTGTTTTTTTGCAATTTTTTCAGTCCAAGCCCGTTTTCGCGGCGTATAATATACAAAGGTGCCTATCGAGGGCCTTTATTTATATAGACGCAAGGAGTGCCGCAAGATGGACTTCGAAAAATTCACGGAACGTGCCAAATCGGTCGTGCAGGCCGCGCAGACTTTGGCGCTGAGAAACAATCACCAACAATTGCAGCCGGAACATTTGCTGAAATGCATGCTGGATGATGACAGCGGCGTTGTGCGCAATCTGGTGCGCAATGCGGGCGGCAAGCCTGAAAACCTGATGAAAACGCTGAACGAGGGAATCGCGGGCATGCCGGCGGTTTCGGGCGGCGGGGCAGGCGGGCTGCATATGTCGCCCAATCTGGCGCGGGCTTTTGACCAGGCGCAGCAGGCCGCGCAAAAATCCGGCGATAAATTCGTGACGCTGGAGCGTTTGTTGCAAGGCTTGACCTTGGTCCCTCAAAGCGAAGCGGCAAAGCTTCTCAAGGAAAACGGCGTTGATACGCAAAAATTGAACGCCGCGATCAACCAGATGCGCAAAGGCCGCACGGCAGACAGCGCATCGGCCGAAGACCAGTTTGACGCGCTGAAAAAATACGCGCGCGATTTGACCGAAGCCGCACGCACGGGCAAGCTTGACCCCGTTATCGGTCGTGACGAAGAAATCCGCCGCACTATTCAGGTGCTTTCCCGCCGCACCAAAAACAACCCCGTGTTGATTGGCGAGCCGGGCGTGGGTAAAACCGCGATTATCGAAGGCCTCGCCTTGCGTATCATCAATGGTGACGTGCCGGAAAGCCTGAAAGATATAAAACTGATGTCGCTGGATCTGGGCGCCATGATTGCGGGCGCTAAATTCCGTGGCGAATTCGAAGAGCGCCTCAAGGCTGTATTGGAAGAAATCCGCGCGGCTGATGGCGAAATCGTACTGTTTCTGGACGAGCTGCACACGCTGGTCGGCGCGGGCAAGGCAGAGGGCGCCATGGACGCCGGCAATATGTTGAAGCCCGCATTGTCGCGGGGTGAACTGCATATGATCGGCGCGACAACGCTTGATGAATACCGCAAACATATTGAAAAAGACGCCGCGCTGGAACGCCGTTTCCAACCCGTATTCGTCAAGGAACCCACGGTGGAAGACACCATTTCCATCCTGCGCGGGCTCAAGGAAAAATATGAATTGCACCATGGCGTGCGTATTACCGACAGCGCCATTGTGGCGGCGGCGACATTTTCCAACCGCT
>JAVEWI010000115.1:0-6018 GCA_034004625.1 Bdellovibrionales bacterium | reverse complement strand
TGTGATACCCGCCCCGCCAGCGCCAGCGTTTTTGTCAGCCTGCGCGGCAATGACACTCTGGGCACCGAACAAATTCAGGCTATCCAGCATCTGGTTTCCGCCGCTGTGCCGCAATTAAAAGCAGCACATGTCGCCATCATTGACCAAAGCGGCAACCTGCTGGCCCGCGGCGAAGAAGGCGACAGCCAAAGCGCTACCGCCCGCAGCAGCGAAGACATGCGCCAGAAATACGAACAGCGCGTGACCCGCTCGGTCGAAGACCTGGTCGGCCGCATCGTCGGTTTTGGCCGTGTCCGCGCGAATGTCACGGCGGAGCTGAATTTCGACATCGTCAGCCGCAATTCCGAAACCTTCAACCCCGAAGGGCAAGTCGTCAGGTCAACGCAAAGCGTGACAGACGAAAGTCAGGATGCTTCCAGCTCCACCGGCGCGCCGGTTTCGGTTGAAACCAACCTGCCCGGCCTGCCGGGCGGCGCGGGCGGCAATGCACAGGCCGGCAACCGCAGCAACCGCACCGAAGAAGTCACCAATTTTGAAATCAGCAAAACGGTCGAAAGCGTCGTCCGCGCCGCAGGTGATGTCAAACGCCTGTCGATCGCGGTTGTAGTCGATGGCCGCTATGAAACAGATGCCAATGCCGCCAAACCCGAAGACGCACCCAAAGACTGGGCCGCGCCCAAGGTTTACGTTCCCCGTTCGGATGAAGAGCTGGATAAAATCGCAACGCTGGTCAAATCCGCCGTCGGGTTTGATGCCAGCCGCGGAGATACGGTGGAAGTCCTCAACATGGCTTTTGCCGAAACCGATTTCTTTGACGGCCCCATTGACGATGGCAGCATCATGGGCTTTGCCCGCGCAGACCTGCTGGGCCTTGCGGAAACGCTGGCGCTCAGCCTTGTCGCTGTTCTGGCCATTCTCGCGGTTTTCCGTCCGTTGATTTCGCATTTTGCCGCAGCCGCCAAAACCGCCGCCACCAGCGGCGCACATGCCGATGACCTGCCCCCGCTTTTGGCAACGCAAGGCGCACAAGCCCAGCTGGCAGGGCCGCAAGGCATGTTGCCCGGCGCCGCGGGCGGCATGGGCGGCCCCACGGCCGGCGAACTGGACAGCATGATTGACATGACATCGGTGGAAGGCAAGGTCAAAGCATCTTCGGTACAGAAGATCAGCGAACTTGTCACCAGCCACCCGAACGAAACCGTTTCCGTCATCCGCCAATGGATGTCGCAGGAGAGTTAAGAGATGCGCGTTCGCGAAGATTACCGCACCCTCACCGGCACAGAAAAAGCATCTATCCTGCTTTTGTCACTGGGCGAGGAATACACGGCCAAGATATTCGAACAGCTGGACGAGGAAGAAATCCTTCACCTCTCCCACACCATGTCGAACCTTGGCAAGGTCAGCTCCACCGTGATCGAGCGGCTGTTCATTGAATTCGCCGAAAGCATTACATCGACCAACTCCCTGGTCGGCACGCTGGATTCCACCGAACGCCTGCTGGCAAAAGTTCTGGGCAAGGATAAAGTCCAGAATATCATGGAAGAAATCCGCGGCCCCGCCGGACGCACGATGTGGGAAAAACTTTCCAACGTGAACGAGGAAATTCTCGCAACCTATCTGCAAAAAGAATACCCGCAAACAGTGGCGGTTGTTTTGTCCAAAATCACGCCTGAACATTCTGCCAAAGTCCTCGCCCAATTGCCCGAAGGCTTTGCCATGGAAGTCGTTATGCGCATGCTGCGCATGGAAGCCGTGCAAAAGGAAGTCCTCGACGACGTCGAAAAAACCCTGCGCAGCGAATTCATGCCCAATCTGTCGCGCGCCAGCCGCCGTGACAGCTACGAAGTCATGGCAGAGATTTTCAACAACCTCGACCGCAGCATGGAAAGCAAATTCATGTCCTCGCTGGAAGAGCGCAATCCTGACGCCGCCGAACGCATCCGCAGCCTGATGTTCACCTTCGAAGACCTCGGCAAACTGGACCCTGGCGCGATCCAGACGCTTATCCGGTCTGCCGACAAAGAAAAACTGCCGATTGCCCTCAAAGGCGCATCGGATGCGATGAAAGACCTGTTCTTCTCCAACATGTCGGAACGTGCGGGCAAGATCATGAAAGAAGACATGGCCGCCATGGGCCCCATCCGCCTGAAAGACGTGGAAGAAGCGCAGCAACGCCTGGTCAACACAGCCACAGACCTTGCCGACCGCGGCGAGATTACCATTGTAACCGCCAAGGACGAAGATGAGCTCATCTATTAAAAATGACGGTGAAATGAAAAAGTTTCTGTTCGATACGCACGACTTTGACAAGACGGAGCCGGAAACACCCGCTGCGCCCGCCGTTATGACTTACAGCGAAGACCAGCTGATGCTGGCCAAAACGCAGGCCTATGCACAGGGCAAGCAGGAAGCGGCACTGGAAGCGCAAGCCGCGCAGGAATTACAAACGCACCGCCTGCTGGAATCCATGATTGCGCAAGCCGAACGGCTGATCGCCGCCGAAGACCGCCGCGAGATCGAAAGCATGGCGCAGGCGACCAAACTGGCCATGCGCGTCACGCACAAGCTGCTGCCTCAAATGGCTGATCGTTTTGCCTTGACGGAAATCGAACGCGTTATCCTTGCCTCCCTCGACGTGCGCAAAGACGAACAGCGCATCGCCATCATGGTATCGCCCGCGCATATGGACACGCTTAAAAGCCGCATCGACGCGCTGGCGATGGAGCGCGGTTTTGCCGGCAAGCTGATCCTGATCGCGGATGATACGCTCGGCGTATCCGATTGCCGCGTGGAATGGGCAGATGGCGGGGCGGAACGCATGTACGAACGCCTGTTTGCGCAAATCGAAACCGAATTCGCCAAGGCGATTGCAGTCATGCAAAAAACTATCGAGCCCGATACCGAATAATTTTTTTCAAACCAAGGGGAGATCCCACATGTCCAACGATCCCAACCAGACCATCGAATTCGAAGAAGTCGAACAAGGCCTGACCACCGATGTCCGTAAAAAAGACATCGACGCCATTTACGACATTCCCGTGCAAATTTCCGCCGTACTCGGAAAATCTTCCATGCAGGTCAGCCAGCTTTTGAAACTCGGCCGTGGCGCCGTGGTGGAGCTGGACCGCAAAGTCGGCGAAGCCATCGACATTTACGTCAACAACCGCCTTGTCGCGCGCGGCGAAGTGATTGTTGTCGAAGACCGCCTTGGCGTCACCATGACGGAAATCGTCAAATCGGACCGCACGTCGGGATAACCCCCCGCGCGATCAACGACCTGCACGCCTTTTGCGCCGCGCGCAACCGGCGCTCTTGCGTGAATAGACATACGGAGACGGAATACCCATGCGCCTGATGATCGTAGGCAGCCTGAACGGACAAATCAGCACCGCCGGCAAAATTGCCATTGGCCGCGGAGCCAAAGTCACGCATTGCGAAGACATCGAACAGGCGCTGGGCGCACTGCGCGCAGGTCGCGGCGCGGATTTGATGATGGTGGATGTCAAACAAAACATCGCCTCGCTGATGGATCATCTGACCACGGAACGTTTCGCCATTCCCGTTATTGCCTGCGGTATCGACAATGACGCCACCGCCGCCGTCAAGGCCATCAAGGCCGGGGCAAAAGAATACATCCCCCTGCCTCCCGATGCCGAATTGATCGCCGCGGTTTTGCAGGCCGTGACCGAAGAGAGCAGCGCGATGATCGCCAGCGATCCTTCGATGAAGGCCGTTTTGCAAATTGCCGACCGCATCGCGCCGTCCGATGCCAGCGTGCTGATTACCGGTGAATCCGGCACGGGCAAAGAAGTCATGTCGCGCTATATCCACCAGAAAAGCAAACGCGCGGGCGGGGTTTTTATTTCGCTCAACTGCGCGGCTATCCCCGAGAGCCTTCTGGAATCCGAATTATTCGGCCATGAAAAAGGCGCCTTTACCGGCGCCGCATCGCGCCGCATCGGCAAATTTGAAGAAGCCAACGGCGGCACTTTGCTGCTCGATGAAATCACGGAAATGCATCCGTCATTGCAAGCAAAACTGCTGCGCGCCATTCAGGAACGCGTGATTGACCGCGTGGGCGGCACGGCGCCTGTTAAAATCGACATCCGCCTGATCGCCACATCGAACCGCGACATGGAAGCGGCCGTACGCGCGGGCCAGTTCCGCGAAGACCTTTATTTCCGCCTGAACGTGGTGAACCTTGAACTGCCGTCTTTGAGCGAACGCCCCGGCGATATCCTGCCGCTGGCCAAAATGTTTGCGGATAAATACAGCGAACATAACGGCATTACGCCCAAGCCTATCTCCGCCGCCGCAGCCGAAAAATTGCGCGCGCATCATTGGCCGGGCAACGTGCGGGAACTGGAAAACACCATGCACCGCGCCATTCTGGTTTCGCTGGAAAGCGAAATTGAAAGCGGCGCGATTATGCTGAGCGGGCAGAAAACGACACTCGCCGCGCAAGCGGCGCAGAATATTAATAACGCGCAAGCGGCGCAAAATATAAGCAACGCGCAAGCGGCGCAGGCAGCACAACCCGCAAGCCCCGCCCCCGTGCAAGCCGCCCCCGCCACGCAGGGCAGCGATACATCATCCCTGCTGGTCGGGCGCACCGTTGCGGCGGTGGAACGTGATCTGATTTTGAATACACTTGAACATTGCCTTGGCAACCGCACGCATGCGGCGAATATTCTGGGCATTTCCATCCGCACCCTGCGGAACAAATTAAAAGAATACAGCGAAGCCGGTCTTGCCGTGCCGGAAAGCGGAGCATAACCGATGGCGAATACAGGCACGGCCGCCGCAGGCAGCAGAATGGGCGGTTTCAGAGTCCGCACAGATATTCTTTTTGCCGTTGGCATCATGGCGATCATTGTCGCGCTGGTTCTGCCCATGCCGGCCTTTCTGCTCGACATTTGCCTTGCCTTGTCCTTTGCCTTTTCCGTTTTGATTTTGATGACAGTTTTGTTCATTGAAAAACCGCTGGAAATCAGCGCGTTCCCGACCATCCTTTTGGTCGCGACCATGATACGCCTTGCCTTGAACCTTGCCTCCACCCGCCTGATCCTTGCCAAGGGTCACGAAGGCCACGACGCCGCCGGCCATGTGATCGAAGCTTTCGGCAGTTTCGTGATGCAGGACAATATTGTGATCGGCGCGATTGTTTTCGCCATCCTGACCATTGTGAACTTTGTTGTCGTGACCAAAGGCGCGGGGCGTATCGCCGAAGTCGCCGCGCGTTTCAGCCTCGACGCCATGCCCGGCAAACAAATGGCGATTGACGCGGATTTGTCTTCCGGCCTGATTAACGAAGACGAAGCCCGCACCCGCCGCAGCGAATTGGAACAGGAAAGCACATTCTTCGGGGCGATGGACGGCGCGGCGAAATTCGTACGCGGTGACGCCATTGCCGGTTTGCTGACACTTTTTATCAACATCATTGCCGGCATGATTATCGGCACGGTGCAAAAAGGCCTCAGCGCCGGTGAAGCCGCCAATATCTATACCCACCTGACCATCGGTGACGGCCTGGTCAGCCAGATCCCCGCGCTCATCGTCTCCATCGCTGCCGGTATGCTGGTATCCAAGGCGGGCGTCAAAGGCTCCGCCGACAAAGCCGTCTTCACGCAGCTGAGCCGTTATCCGCAGGCGCTGGGCGTCAGCGCGGGGCTCTTGCTCGCCCTTGGCGTTTTGCCGGGTATTCCGTTCTTTCCCTTCGCGCTGATGGCCGGCATTGCAGGCTATTTTGCATGGAGCACGGTTAAAAACCGCAACGCGGAAATCGCACAGGCCGCCGCCGAGCAAAAAGCAATCGCCGCCAAAGCGCCCGTGGCGGAAGAGCCTATTGCCAAGGCGCTCGCCATCGACACCATCCGTGTCGAGCTGGGATACGGTCTTTTGCCGCTGGTTAATAACCCCGAAAAAGGCCGCCTGACCGAACAAATCAAAGGCCTGCGCAAACAATTGGCGGAAGACATGGGCTTCATCCTGCCGTCCGTCCGGATTCAGGATAACCTG
>JAVEWI010000114.1:0-6036 GCA_034004625.1 Bdellovibrionales bacterium | reverse complement strand
GCCGTGACCAGACGCGTGTTCAGGAACAGCGCATCGTCCCCGCCTTCGAACAACCCGTCATAGGCGGCCAAGGCCAGACGCGCCATCATATACCCGCCCGCGACCAGCGCGAATTGACGTTGGTAGCTGACCGCCCCCGCCGCAACGGATTCGGTATGGGATTTGGCATGCGCCAAAATCCATACGGTTGTTTTGTGCAGCTCCGCCAAGGCAGCGGTCAGCGCGGCGTGGATAGATTCCAGATCATCCCCCGTTTTACCCGCCAGCTGCGGCAGGAAAGACGCGATTTCAGCCATGAAATTTTGCGCCTCCGCCCCGCCATCGCGCAGCAATTTGCGGAACACAAGGTCATTGGCCTGAATGCCGTTGGTGCCTTCGTAAATCGGCAAAATACGCGCATCTCGGTAATATTGCCCCGCGCCGGTTTCTTCGATAAACCCCATGCCGCCGTGAATTTGCACACCGGCCGATGTGGTTTCAAGCGCAAGATCGGTTGACCATGCCTTGACCAGCGGGGTAACCAGATCCACCCGCAATTCCGCCGCGGCGCGTGCGGCTGCGTCCGCGCCATGGCGCATGCGGTCAATCATGCCGCCCGCGTAATAGGCCAGCGCCCGCGATGCTTCCGTCTGCGCTTTCATACCCAGCAAAGTCCGGCGCACATCGGCATGTTCGATAATCGCCACGCGTTTGCCGGATTTATCACCCATGCGCGCGCATTGTACGCGGTCTTTGGCGTATTGCAGCGCGTGTTGATAGGCCCGTTCGGAAAGCGCAACCCCCTGCAGCCCCACGGAAATCCGCGCATTGTTCATCATCGTGAACATATTGCGCAGCCCCTTGCCTTCTTCACCGACCAGATAGGCAATCGCGCCTTCTTTTTCGCCGTATTGCATGACGCAGGTGGGCGATCCGTGAATGCCGATTTTATGTTCCAGCGACACCGCATGCACATCGTTGCGCGCGCCAAGGCTGCCGTCTGCATTCACCAAAAACTTGGGCACGATAAAAAGGCCGAGGCCGTCGTTGCCTTCGGGCAATCCGTCCACCCGCGCCAATACCAGATGGATAATGTTATCGGTGAAATCATGTTCGCCAAAGGTGATGAAAATCTTTTGCCCGCGCATCACGTAATGGTCGCCGTTTTTGGTCGCCGTGGTGCGAATGGCGGCAAGGTCGGTGCCGGCCTGCGGTTCGGTCAAATTCATGGTGCCCGTCCATGTGCCGGAAATCAGCTTGGGCAAATAGGTTTCTTTTTGCGCGGGCGTGCCGTGTTTTTCAATCGCCTCGATCGCGGCGGCGGTCAAAAGCGGGCAGAGGCTGAGCGCAAGGTTCGCCGATTGCCACATTTCATTGACCGCCATACCCAGAGCCCAGGGCAATCCCTGCCCGCCGTGGTCGGGGTTACAGACAAAAGCGTTCCAGCCGCCCTCCGCGAATTGTTTATAGGCATCGCCAAAACCATGCGGCGTTTTGACCGCGCCGTTTTCCATGCGGGACATTTGGGTATCGCCGGTTTTATTGGTGGGGGCCCAGACATCGCGCGCGACGCGGGCGGCTTCTTCCAAAATCGCCTCCACCATATCCGGGGTGGCATGGGCATAGGCCGGCAGCGCCGCAATGTCGTCCATCCCCGCAATGTGGTCGAGCATGAAACGCATTTCTTTGACGGGGGCTTGGTAGGACATCGGCATTCTCCTGAAACCTGAAACAATCTGCACATGAGTATAAGGATTTAAGCGCCCGAAGAAAGCCACCGGAAACGTATCCCCCAAACTGGCACGCCGTTTGCAAAGATATATTCCAGAAGAGGGCAGAAGCCCCGCTAAAGGTTAAGGGAGTTTGGGTATGACAGCAGCATTCGGTGCCTTAAAAGGCAATATTATCCAAAAATATCAAAAACTTGCATCACAGGACGTGATACAGGCCGTACAAACGGCTTCGCGCAAGACAGGGGCAGATTTTGCCTTTTTGATGCAAAAGGCATCGGCCGAGAGCAGTTTTAACCCCACCGCCAAGGCAAAAACATCCTCCGCCACCGGTCTTTACCAGTTTATTGAAAGCACCTGGCTGAACATGGTGAAAAAACACGGCCCCAAATTCGGGCTGGAAGATTATGCCAATAAAATCGAAATGAAAAACGGCAAAGCCGTTTGCACCAGCGATTGCGACCGCAAAGACATTCTGGCCCTGCGCAACGACCCGGAAATTGCCGCATTGATGGCGGGCGCCTTCACGGCAGAAAACCAGACGCATTTGCAAAAGAACGTCAAAGGCGACATCGGAGCGACCGAACTTTATTTCGCGCATTTCATGGGCGCGGGTGGCGCGGCCAAATTCCTGAACAGCCGCAATGTAAACGGCGAAGCGATTGCCGCGGAAATCTTCCCCGCCGCCGCCAAAGCGAACAAGAATGTTTTCTACGACAAAGCCACAGGCGAAGCGCGCACGCTGAACGAAGTTTACGCCTTCTTTGACAAAAAATTCGGCGGCAGCGGCACGCCCGCAAAATCCGGCACGCAAGTGGCGCAGGCCAGCGCAGCAACTGCATCCGGCGCGGCGGATGCAAAAGCCGCAGATACCAAAACCGCAGCCGTTAAAACGGCCCCCGCCCGCAATTCCATTCCGGCCGAAGTTTTGGCCCGCTTGCCCATGTTTGACGATGCCAATGACAAAGACGATATTATCTGGAACGATGACCCGCGTTTTTATCCGCAAAGCGGCTTTGCCAACCGCAGCAATCCTTTCGGGTTTCAAAAAGTATCGCCCGTCAGCATCCTGATGCTGGCTGAAATACAGCAAGGCACCATCGGCCTGATCCCCGACAACAGCAAACCCCGTTATAACAGTTAAGGCGCCCGAAGGCGCCTTAACGATAGCTGCTTATGTTTGCAATATACGTTTAACGCATATCGGCATAAGGCGCGCGCAGCATAATGCCTGCGGGCGGGACGGATTGTTCCACCATCTGCGCGGCATCGGCTGCGCTGATAGTGAAATGCGGTTGAAACAAGGCGCCTTCGGTCGCAAGGGAAATAAACATTTCCAGCGTCGATTTACGCGGCGGGAAACGCACCAGCGGCACGTCCATGTCTTCTTCCATTTTGCCAAGCTTGCGCGCGTGCTGCACGGCCACTTCGATACCGCCCAGATCATCGACAAGGCCAATGTCTTTTGCCTGACGTCCCGTGTAGACGCGGCCCTCGGCAAGCTCTTTGACTTTATCGCGCGGGATGTTGCGTCCCTCTGCTACGCGGTCGAGGAAGGCTTCATAGGTTTCCGCCATCAGGCTATCAAAACGCTGCATCTGTTCGGGCGTGAAACGCGTATGGGCTGACCACATTTGCGCGTTTTTGCCTTCGCTGACGCTTTCCCAATTAATGCCCAGCTTTTCCCACAATCCGGCAAAAACAAATTTACCGCCGAATACGCCGATGGAACCGGTCAGGGTTGCGGGCTGCGCCACAATTTTATCAGCAGGCGCGGCAATCCAATACCCGCCCGATGCGGCGCTGCTGCCCATGGAAACCACCACGGGCGTGCCTTTGCGGCGGGTTTCCATGATAACGCGGCGAATGGTTTCCGACGCGGCGGGCGAACCGCCGGGGCTGTCCACACGGAAAACAACCGCAGCCACACTGTCATCCGCCTGCACGCTGCGGAAAGCCTGCACGATTTTATCCGCCGCCATGCTGCCGCCGCCAAAAGGCGAGGCCTGCGCGCGCGGGGAAAACGGCACAATTTCACCCGAACCATAGATAAGGGCGATTTTGTCTTTTTTTCTCAGTTCGGACGGCGGCGCTTCGCGGCGGGCCATTTTGGACACGAAACCGCTCACGCCTTTGTTCAGCGCCTGCGTCTCCGCCACAAAAGAATACCCGAGCAAGGCAACGGCGCCGGGCAAGGCAGCCTCTGCCGCTTCTTCGGCTTTTGCCACATCGGCGGGCGTTGCGTCTTTAGGCAAAGTTTCCTCCGCTGTCGTTTCAGGCGCAAGCTCCTGCGCAGCTTCCGGCGCGGCATCTGCCGGCTTATCTGCCGAGGGCGCAGGGCGGGCAGACAATGTGCGGCGCGCATGGGTGACCATTTCATCGAAATAACCGATGCGGTCGACCAGTTTCAAACGCAGCGCGTCTTTTTCGCCATAGGGGGATTGATCCACCAGACGGCGCATGTCTTCGGCAAAAAGACCGCGGCCTTCGGCAATGCCCTGCACCATCTGGCCGGACAAATCAGACACCAGCGTTTGCATCATTTCGCGGTGCGGCGGCGTCATGCCGTATTCGGTCAGGCTTTCGGGGGCGGATTTATAAATGCCCTGATGCGCGAATTGCGTATCAACGCCGATTTTTTCAAATAAACCGCGTACAAAGGGCACTTCTGCCGCAACGCCGCCCATGGAAACAAGCCCCACAGGCTGCAGCCATATTTCATCAAAAGCAGAAGCCAGATAATAATCCCCCATGCCGCCGCCCATGCCGCCAAAACTGTCCGCATAAACATAGGCACGTTTGCCCGCCGCGCGGAAACGTTTCAGCGCATCGCGCAATTCCTGAATTTGCGCCGCGGAAAGACTCATGTCTTCTATGCGTGTCACCAGACCTTTGACGCGCTTGTCTTTGGATGCCAGATCCAGCGCCGCGACAACGTCCTGCAATGTCGTGGCGGGGCGCAAAAGCGGCTGCGACAAATTCGGCCGGCCGACGACTTCGACAATGTCGGACTTGATCACAAAGGTCAGCACCATTTCATCCGGCAAAGACGGCGGTGAAAAATTCATCATGCGCGACATGGTGATGGTCAACATGGTCAGGCTGATAAAAGTCGCAATACCAATCATGAAAAAGAAACGATAAAAAAACCGCCAGATTTTTGCGGAGAGTTTATCTTGCTTGCGGCGCTGTGGCGTGTCGCTCATGTCAATACCTTTTGAATGTGGTGCAGAAAATTTTTATGAGACTAACCCAAGATTGCGTGTTGAACGACATGAAAATTGGAGATATATTTCATCTCATCATCAAGACACAAAAAAAAGCCCCACATGCAAAAGCACATGGGGCAGAATCATCGAAGCGAAGTATTAAGGGAGACACCGTAGCCAAAAAATTGGGCGGTGTTTTTCCTCGAGTCAGAGTTTCCTGTCTCTGTGGATAAGAGTCGAGTCTTTTTTACAAAGCCGCCTCCCCCTTATAAAAATCCTTTATTTTCAATACCCTGATTCAAATACCCGCCCGTTGCCCGCGTGGCGGGTTTTGGCTTTGCCCCTGAAAACGCTGCGTTTTATACCTGCGCGGTAAAACGATTCGCATAGCCATCTGCCGCCCCTGCGGTTTGGGGGTGCAAGGCTGCACACAATATTGAATGGAAAAAGGATTTAGAGAGGCACGGCGTCTTGTGCCGCAGATACATCTACAAACACTGCGCTTTGTGGCGCAGCCAATGATCACAAAGAGTCAGGGCCATCATCGCCTCTGCCACCGGCACGCCGCGGATACCGACGCAAGGATCGTGGCGGCCCTTGGTCGCAATTTCGGTTTCATTGCCTTCGTCATCAATCGTCAACAATGTTTGCGGCAACGAACTGGTCGGTTTAAACGCCATGCGCACCACAATATCCTGACCGGTTGAAATACCGCCCAGAATACCGCCCGCATGGTTGCTGAGGAAATGCGGCTGTCCACCGCGCAGTCTGATCTGGTCTGCGTTTTGCTCGCCGCGCAATTTCGCGGCGTCAAACCCTGCGCCGATTTCAACGCCCTTAACGGCATTGATGCTCATCATTGCCTTGGCAAGGTCTGCATCCAGCTTATCAATCACCGGCGCGCCGAGCCCTGCGGGAAAACCGCTGGCCACAACTTCGACAACCGCGCCAAGGCTGGAGAGATCCTTGCGTGCGCCATCCAGGGCCGTTTCCCACTGTGCGCAAATACCCGCATCCGGCGCAAAAAACGGGTTGCTGTTCACCTGCGTCCAATCCCAGCGGCGACGGTCAATATCAATACCACCGATTTGCACCACGGCGCCGCGGATGGAAATATG
>JAVEWI010000113.1:0-6163 GCA_034004625.1 Bdellovibrionales bacterium | reverse complement strand
ACAGGACGGCGCGGCTTTGCAGGCCGCCATTCAGGGCGGCCATGCGGATGTGGCGGATGTTTTGCTTTCCGCCACGCGGGTCAAGGCGATTTATGCCCCTGCTACAGACCCCTATAGCATGGGTCGCACCAGCATTTTTGACCAGCATATCAGCCCGCGTTCTTTTGGCCCGCCGCCGTTTTTTGCCCCTGCGGATGACCCGTTCAATACCAATTTCCTGCTGATTGACGTGCCCGTGGTGGATGTGAACGCCAATAACGGGCAGGCACTCTACGATGCCGTTTACAAAGGCGATATCGAGATGGTGCGCGTTTTAATGAAACACGGCGCCAATGCCGATGCCCAAGGTGGCGGCATCAAGCAATTGGCGAATGAAAGCCGCAATACAGAGATGGTCAGGCTGCTGAACGGCACCACGCCGCCGCCGCCGCAAACACCACCGCCTGCGATCTGATTTTACCGTGAGATATTTTGGCAAAAGTTTTTTGGCATTAACGCTTTTTTTATGCGCGCGTGCTGTGATATACACGCCATCAGATCACACCATTCCGAAGCCGTGCCTTGACCCAAGGGAGAGCCCGAGAATATGCATGCACAGAGACCGCCCATGAGGCCCGCTCTTCCGCCGGATGCACTGATTTCTATCGACATCGTGGATCAATTGACTCCCGCCGACCTCAACGACCTCTGCGATGCGACCGATGCCGCAGTCGAAGCCGGCGGCGGTTTTGGCTGGATCACCCCGCCCGCGCGTGAAGTGATGGAGCGCTACTGGAAAGGCGTCATGGTCGTGCCCGAACGCCATTTGCTGCTGGCCCGTATTGACGGCGTGGTTTGCGGCGCGGTGCAGCTGGTGGAGCCGAGCCGCCATAACGAGGCACAGGCTTTCAGCGCCACCTTGCTGGCGGCTTTTATCGCGCCTTGGGCGCGCGGACGCGGCGCCGGACGCAAATTGACCGAAATGGCTGAAAAGCTCGCCCTTGAAATGGGATACAAGGTTTTGCAGCTGGACGTACGCGCCAGTCAGGAAGCCGCCATTCACCTCTATGAAAGCCTCGGCTACATACGCTGGGGCGTAAACCCTGCCTATGCCCATATCGACGGGCAAATCGTTGCAGGGCATTATTACGCCAAGACGATCGCCCCGGTTCTGAAACCTGCGGCAGGGGCAGGCCAGACGCCCGATCGGGGCAAATAAACCCTCAGGCCGGGCCGCCCGGGCCATCCGGTGCAGCGCTTTATGCCATTGCCGTCGCCATTCCCGTTCTGGCCATTTTGCGCCCTGTGCCGGCACAAGACAGCTTATCCGTCCTGCCCGAAACCTCTCGGCGGCAAGATATTTACCGTAATTACGGAAACCCCTGTTTTTAAAAGAATTAACCTTTTTACCGCGCAAAGCAGCACCCGCGCCGAAAATTTTATTTTCATATTTTTCTTTTTATTTCAAATGCTTGGCATCATACAAGGAGAATCAAATCGTCAAGATTCGGCGAATTTTGGACTTGCTGCAGTTGCAAAACAGTTAATAAAAATATTATGTAAATAATTTTGTAATATAAAAATAATAAATATCATAAATGCGTTATTAAATTAGCTGAATTTCGGTTTTTGTGTAATTTTACCTTGCTTATCCGTTCATACGGCTTTAACCTAATTTTACTTACGTAAACGATTATCCAAAATAAAAACAGAACCCCTGCTCTCAAGGAGGCCTACATCATGGCGTATGATAACGAAGACAATTACCACGGCACGCGATTTTTGCTGGATTCGAAAAACTCCCGCCAATATGGCGTGCGTTACGACCACGGCAAACCGACCAAGCCGATCCATGTCTTCGCCGAAGATGACCGTGAAGCGTCCTTCAAGCCCAATGAAACCGTTTTCGCTTTCGATGACGAAGCAAAAGTCACCAGCGCAAATGGCAAAGCCCGTCTGAGCACGGTTGTTTACCAAATCAAAACGGACGCCACCGGCGCGCCGCAAAACCTGAAAGAACTGAGCGTTGATTACGATGTCGTTTTCCGCCAGAACGCCGCAGGCGCTTTCAGCGTTGTATATAAATTGAGCCCCGTTTCCCGCGATCTGGTTGCCGAGCGCGGTTTTGACGCCAGCTTCCCGCAGGAATTCAGCGAAGCCATGGATCCGAACGATCCGGGCCTGAAGCGTGATGGCGTTTCCAATACCATCACCATCGACCCCCGCCTGCTGGGCAATCTGTCTTTCCCGCCGCAGCATTCCAGCACCAACGCGCATCTGGCACGTTATCATCTGGAAGCCAACGGCCTGGACAATATCGGCACCCTGCCGACGCCCGCGCCTGAAACACGCCCGACGCAGCAACCGGCACCCAGCACGCCGTCTGCAAACCAGAACAACAACCCCGAACCGCAGCGTCCGCAGCCGCAAAAACCGGCGCCGGATTTCAACCGCACGTCTTCGGGCCGTCCGCCTGTACTGGAAAGACCGAAAATCTCCGATCAGGCGATCGAAGCTGTTATCAAGCAGTTCTGCGATGACCTGAGCGAAAAAGCCGCACGCAACCGTCTGGATCCCGTTGTGGGCCGTGACGATGAAACGCGCGATTCCATCAAAATCCTGTCCCGCCGCAAACAGGCCAGCCTGTGCTTCACCGGTGAAGCCGGCGTTGGTAAAACCGCCATGTTCTCGGCCATCGCGCAATACATTGCCGATGACAACGAAGTGCCGGACAGCCTGCGCGGCGCGCGCGTTCTGCAGCTCGACCTGCAGGCCATGAACGCCGGTGCGAAATACCGCGGTGAATTCGAAGGCAAGCTGAAGCCCCTGATCGAGGGTCTGAAAGAACGCGAAGGTTACCTGAACGGCCGCAAGGTTATTCTGGCGATTGACGAAATCCATTCACAGCTGACCGCAGGTAAAGCCGAAGGCGGTACCGATGCCGGTAACATGATGAAGCCCTTCCTGACGTCCAAGGGTATTTCCGTCATGGGCACGACCACGCTGGAAGAATACCGCAAGCACATCGAAAAAGATGGCGCTTTGGCCAGCCGTTTTGAACAAAAAACGCTGGGCGAGCCCGACCGCGATTCAACCCTGACCATCCTGAACAAACTGTGGCCGCTGATCCGTAACCACCACGGTCTGGCCGAAGATATTGCGCAGGAAGACATGGAATACATCGTCAACATGACGAACCGTTACGCCCCGAACGAAAGCCAGCCCCGCAAAGGTGAAAAGGCTCTCGACATGGCGGCGGCTTCTGCGAAATTCCGCGGCTCCAATGTCATCGAAAAAGAAGACATGATCGCGGCGGTTGCCCAGATGTCCAAACTGTCTGCGGATTTCCTGAACCAGAGCGATCACCAGCGCTTCCTGGAAATGGAAAAAGAATTGCCGCAAAAAGTTCTGGGCCAGCCCGGCATCCAGAAAGTCATCGACGGTTTGATCGGTTCGCGCTCCGGCCTGAACGACCCGAACCAGCCCTGGGGCTGCTTCGTACTGCAAGGCCCGACCGGTACGGGTAAAACCGAACTGTGCAAGGCGCTGGCTCTGTACCTCTTTGGTACCGAAGATGCCCTGATCCAGGAAAACATGGCCGAATACAGCGAGAAACACAGCGTTTCCCGTCTGATCGGTGCCCCTCCGGGTTATGTCGGTTTCGACAGCGCGGAACCTGCATTGACCGAACGTATCCGCCAGCGTCCCTATTCCATCCTGCTGCTGGATGAAGTTGAAAAAGCGCATGCCGATGTGTTCAACGTTCTGCTGCCCGTTCTGAACGACGGCAAAATGACGGATAACCAGGGCAAGACCGTTTTGTTCAACAACACGATCGTCATCATGACGTCCAACCTGGGTGCGAAAGAAGCCATGACGGCGCTGCAAAACGGCGGCGCTAACGGCGGCCTCGCTCTGGGCGGCTCCACACTGGACAAAACACCGGAAGAACAACAGGAAATCCTCGCCAAAATCTACGAGCGCGAGCGCAAATCCTTCTTCCGTCCCGAAATGGTCAACCGTATCGAGGAACTGGGCGGTTTCGTTACCTTCATCCCGCTGGCGCCCGAAGTCATCACCAACCTGGTCGATCGTCAGGTTGCTGCGGTTTCCAAACGCCTGTCCGACCCGACCGGTGCCGGCCTGAAAAACGTCAGTCTCGAGATTTCTCCGGAAGTCAAAGCACAGCTGGCAAGCGAAGGCTACAAGCCCGATATGGGTGCACGTCCGCTGCGCAAAGTGGTACGCGAGAAAATCGCCAACCCGCTGGGCAAATGGATGATGGCCAACAAAGACGAGCTGACCAAATTCGCAAGCGAAAATGGCGGCGCCAAAGTCGTGATCTCTGCTCTGGGCGAAGGTTTCAAACCCGAAATCAAAGCTCCCGCAGCAGCGGAACCCGCACTGGCCGCTTCTGTTGCCAACGACGATGCCAAAGCCACGAAAAAAGAGCGCAAACCGCGTAAAACGGCTGGCAACGATCCGAAGTAATTCTAACGCCTGATCATCGGGGCTTCGGCCTTGATGTGAAAACTGACGGGGCTTCCGCAAGGAGGCCCCTTCTTTTTTATCTGGTTATTGGCAAAAACCGGCAGGGCAAGGCGAAAAGCGCCTCTCAAATAAACCGGCGCCAGCCGCGCCGCGGCCCGGGAAAATTTAAACAGGCATATTTGGCGCACCATCCGCAAAGGCCGCCAGCATGGAACCACGCTCTCTTTGACGCATTTCAGCATCTTCCAGGATACACACAACAAGACGGTGTCCGGCAGTCTCTGCCACTTCACGCGGAGTATGTCCGGCGCGGTTGCGTATGAAAACATCTGCGCCCGATTGCACCATGGCGCGTATCACGTTTTCCTGCCCTTCACGCGCAGCCCATGTCAGCATGGTATCGCCATGTGGATCCGGTGCGCAGGCCGGCGCACGGCGCGTTTGTAAACGCTGGCCCGTTTCGGTGGAAGGAATCCGCAGCAACAAATCCTTGAGCGGTTGTTCGAACAAAGCCACCATCGCCGGATCGCCACAATGCAGCGCAATGTCCAGCGGCTTTTCCCCGTCTTTATCATCAATCGTGATATCCGCCCCCGCACGGATCAGCATATCGACAGCCGGCACCAGACCCTGCCGCACGGCATAGGCCAAAGCTGTCCGCCCATGGCCATCCTGCAAATCAAAATGCGCACCGGCCTGTAAAAGAATTTCCATGATAATCAAACGGCCTTCGCCCGCAGCCTGCATCAATGCGGTTTGTTTGTGCAGTCCGCGTGCATTGATCTGCGCCCCATCGGCCAGCGCGCGGCGCAGCGCGGGAATATCATCCGCAGCAGCGGCCGCCAAAAAAACGCGATTGAGCTCATCCTGATCCGGAGCCGTTTGAAACGGCGTCAGCACTGCAATCATTCCACCCGCCTTTGACATTTTATGTCTGTCTGCTTTGGTGGCACCGCCCTGAATCCGGCCCCGCAGATTCGCATTGGCGCCTTGTCCCCCATGAAATAATTATAAGGGGGAGGGGTTTAAAAATATGTAAAGCGGATATTTCAAGGAGTTTTAAACGGCGTTAAGATATGGAGAATAAACAGATAAAACAGACCTGCCTGCCGCTGGACAAAGGAGAAGCACTCATAAAACGTGCAAAATCAGGGCTTCGGCCCGCCTTTGCCTTTTTTATGCATGAACGGCGGTGCGGGCAGCGGCGCAACCGAAGTATCTTCGGTTTCCACTGTGGGGACAGGTCCCACAGGCTGCGGCGCAGAGGGTTTTTCGCCAAGCTGCTGCTGCGGTTTTGCCTGATCCTGTGCGGGAGAAGCTTGTGTTTGCTTTGCAGGCAAAGCCTGTGTTTCCGGCGGCAAAATATTTTGGTTCGCGGGCTGCGCTTCCTTGAACTTTTTAAAACGGTAAGCGCTCCAGCCCATCATGCCGCCCGGCACAATAATCGCCACAATCAAAAGACCGATTTCCCTGGGCTGGCGCAAATCACGCAGGGTGCTGCCCGCCGTGCCCGTCAGGTCGGATAATTTCAAGTTGCGCGCACCGCGCACGGCTTTGCCAAAACTGTCGCGCAGGCGGGGTTTATCGCCTTTTTGCTTTTGCGCCTTGGGCTTTTTGTTTTTGTGCTTGGGGGCATCCGCGCCTGCGGCAGGTGTTTTTCCTGCGGCGTCTTTATTGTCGTTTCCGGCCGGCG
>JAVEWI010000112.1:0-6173 GCA_034004625.1 Bdellovibrionales bacterium | reverse complement strand
ATAGATCTCTGGTATACTTTGAATAGTAGGCAGTATTTTAAAACAAGGTATGCAAATGCATACTAATGTGCAAACAAAGCGAAACGGCAGGTAAACATGCACAAAAAAGATTCCACCGCGTCCAGCGTATCTGGCACCGAACCTGCCATCTGCCCCGCCAATTTCGCGCTCGACCTGATTGCCAATAAATGGTCGGTCAGAATTCTTTATACCCTTGCCCATGCGCCGGACACGCGGCTGCGTTTTCGCGAAATCCAGCGCAGCCTGTCACCCATCACGCAAAGGGAGCTGACAAAACACCTGCGCGCTTTTGAACAAACCGGTCTGGTCACGCGCAAAGTATATCCGGAAGTTCCGCCGCGCGTGGAATACAGCATGACGCCGCTGGGGCTGTCATTATGCGACACCATCGACGCGCTCTCTGCATGGGCAGAAAAAAACGGAGCGGTTATCCAAGCCCACCGTGCCCGCTTCGCCGCGCAAAAGGAACAGAGAGAACAGGAAAAAGACGAGGATTAAATCACGCCTTGGCGGAAACCGCTTTGGAATTCACATAGGCCAGACGCAGGCCCTGCAAAACCAGATCCGGCAAAATAATGTCGAATACTTTTTCATCACGGAACAATTGTGAAAATCCGCCGGTGCCGATCACCGTCACATCTTCGCCCGCGAAAACTTCGGTGCGGTATCCCGCAATGATTTCACGCATGGCGCCCAGGTGGCCAAAGAAAAGCCCGCGCTGAATACATTCGCGCGTGGATTGGCCCAGATATGTTTCGGGCACTTCGATATCGACTTCCATCAATTTCGCGGTGTTTGATTTCAAGCTTTCCATGGCAAGGCGCATGCCGGGCAAAATCACCCCGCCCAGAAAATCGCGTTTGCGCGATACGGCGGCCAAGGTGGTTGCCGTGCCCAAATCCACCACGACCAGATTTTTATCGGGAAAGGCCTCTGCCCCGCCAATCGCGCCTGCAATCAAATCCGCCCCGACTTCGGCCGGATTTTTGTATTTGATATTGATGCCCGTTTTAACGCCGGCCTGCAGCATGAAATATTCCGCCGTGGGGAAATATTGGTTGATGGAATGGCGGATCGTGTAATTGCATCCGGGCACCACCGACGACAGCGCGACCGCGGATATTTTTTCATGCGCGATGTTATTGGTTTGCAAAATACTGCGCAGAAAAATGCCGAATTGATCAGCCGTGCCGATTTGCAATGTCGCATAGCGGAAGCGGAACAACAATTTTTCGCCATCGAAAAGGCCGGCAACGATATGCGTATTACCTACATCCAGACACAGCAGCATGAAGAACCTCGTTATGTTGATCCGCAGCCGGAACGTTATCGATCAGCCGCACGTCGCCCAGCCATGCGGCGGCCAAGCGGCGCCCCCAGCGGGTTTCAACATATTCGGGTTTAAAACCGGCTTCTTCAAGTCTTTTCATCACGTCCGCATCATCCAGATTGCTGTGCAGCAATTCGGCCAGCAAAGGCGCCAGAGCCAGCTCGGCAGGCGAAAGCCTGCTGTTGCGGGAGCTCAGCGCAAGGCCGTTTTCCGCCCGCACCGTGGGGCAGGCCACGATATCCACCGGCAAAAACAGCGCCGCCGCCATTTTTTTGACCAGCAGCAATTGCTGGTAATCTTTTTCCCCAAAATACGCGCGGTCGGCACCGATGATATTGAGCAGTTTTAAAACCACCGTCATCATGCCGGTGAAATGTCCGGGGCGAAAGGCGCCTTCCAATTCATCCGCAATGCCTTCTTCGCTAACCTTGATGCTATATCCATCCGCATACATGTCTTCGGCAGCGGGGTTGAACAAATAATCCACCCCCGCCGCGGCCAGCAATGCGGTATCCGCAGCCAAAGTCCGCGCATATTTCTCGAAATCCGCGGATTGGTTAAACTGCGTCGGGTTCACAAAAATGCTGGCGACCACAATGTCGTTTTCGGCACGCGCGCGGCGGCACAGGTCGATATGCCCTGCATGCAAATTGCCCATGGTGGGTACAAAACCGATACGGCCCGAAAGCGTTTTACGCAGGCTGCGCCACGCGTCCGGCGTTTGCACCATCTGCGTTGAAACTGTGTTTGGCATCGGGGAAGGCTCCTGTTTTCACGGCGTTGTTATATTCATTCAGCGCGGCGGTGACCAAGCCCGCGCCATCCATAAAATTTTTGACAAATTTGGGACGGAAATCCGTATTCAGCCCCAGCAAATCCTGAAACACCAAAACCTGCCCGTCCGTACCCGCGCCCGCGCCGATGCCGATGGTGGCAATGCGCAGGCTGGCGGTTATTTCCTGCGCCAATACCGTCGGCACACATTCCATGACCAGCGAGAATGCACCCGCCTGTTCCAGCGCGATGGCTTCTTCTTTCAATCTATTCGCGCTTTCTTCGGTCTTGCCCTGTACGCGGTAACCGCCCAGCAAATGCACGAATTGCGGCGTCAATCCGATATGCCCCATCACCGGCACGCCGGATTCCGTCAGATGGCGCACAAAATCCGTATTGCCTGCCGCGCCTTCGATTTTTACCGCATGGGCGCCGGCTTGCATCACCGCCTGCACCGCTGCGATATTTTGCGCAAGGTCGCCGCGGTAAGCCAGAAACGGCAAATCGGCCACGATGAATTTATCCTTCGCCCCGCGCGCAACGGCGGCGGTATGCATGGCCATCATATCCACCGTTGCGGCAACGGTGGACGGGAAACCGTGCATGGTCATGGCCAGACTATCGCCCACCAGAATACAATCCACATCGCTGCCGTTCACCAAAACGGCGCTGGTGTAATCGTAACAGGTGACCATGGTGATTTTGTCGCCGGCCTGTTTCTTTTTGGTGAAATCAAAAATATTCATCATGTCTCTTTCTCCTTCGTGCCGTCATAGGCGGCGATAAAACTTTGATACACATCGTGGAACGGGTCACCCTTGAGCGCCGAGAGATGTTTTTGCACCGTCACGCGGTCCCCCCGCACCAGCGGCCCCGTCAGCGCAGCGGCGGGATCGACCAGAAGATTTTCCGTCTGCTGACGCAAATACACATGCGCCGTTTCAGGCGGCAGGCCGAAATCGCTTTCAAAATCGCGCATCAATTTTTGCCACAGCAAGCATGAAAAATTCCCCGCCATGGCGCAGAGCGCGTGGTATTTCGCCTTGTCATTTTTTTTGATACGCGCATGCGTATTGGCAAGGCCGGGCAAAAGGTCTGCAAAGGCCGGTGCGTCTTCTTCGATAATAAAGGGAATAGATTTGTATTTTTCCGCACCGTATAAATCGGGGCCAAAAGTAGTCAGCGGATGCGCGCCATAAACGCCGTCCACCACCGCCGCGCCGGAAAAATGTATTTTAACCGCCCGCGTATCGGCCAGATGAAATTGCGCAAAATCGGCAATGGCGTCGTCGCGGATCAGGATCAGGATATGCGTTGCAGCTTCGGCAAAACGGCGCAGTTTGTCCGCATCCATTTCGCGGTGCCACAGGGTATAGGATATGCCGAGGAAATCGAAATAACAGGCCATATGCCGCGCAACGCGGCCATTACCGATGATAAGGTATGCAGGTACTTGTCGCATGATCAAGTCCACTTCGCCTGTTTTGCCCGGGCGTGAAGGCCGGACGAATCTCTATTGCACGGTGCCCGCCCGCTGTGGGGTCGAACCTGTTATCTTTTAAAGATATATGTGAATCCGCGCCGCGGCAAGACCCGCCCGAAACGCCTTTAAAAACCCATGTTTTTGAAAGACTTAAAAAGGACTAGACAGCCCCCGCGTTTTTGCTTATAACCGCTATCCAATGCCCAAGTAGCTCAGTTGGTAGAGCAGCGGATTGAAAATCCGCGTGTCGGTGGTTCAAATCCGCCCTTGGGCACCACTTCCCTCTCTCTTTATTGTTTTTGCGAAAACCACGCCGGAAACGGGTCTGGCAACGATGCTGCACGTTTTGCATTTTGCAAATAATCCGTGACCAGCATGGCATCCAGGCTTGCACGCAAATCCGTTTCGGACATGTCACCGCGCAGGCCGATAAAAACAATTTCCTGCCGCCGGTCGCCGTATTCTTTAGACCAGTTTTTGCGTATGTCTTCGATAAAATCATCATCGTCTGGCCAGCGGTTTTTGGGCACCGCCGTCCACCACCGCCCCATGCCCTGATGCCGCAGCATCGCCCCCGCCTGCGACAATTCCCCCACAAAATCAGGACGCGTGGCCAGCCAGAAAAACCCCTTTGCGCGCAAAACGCCCGGCCACTCTTGCGCAAAAAAAGCATGCAGCAATTGCGGGTTAAACGGATGCCGCGCACGGTAAACAAAACTGGTAATGCCGTATTCTTCGGTTTCCGGCACGTGGTCTTTGAAATGGTATAATTCCCGTGCCCAGAGCGGATGTTCCTGCGCTTTTTCAAAATCGAATTTTTGCGTGCCCATGATTTTATCCAGCGCGATGCAGGATTGCTGCGTATCATATATATCAGCCACGCCGTTCAATCCGCGCATGATACGCCGCACGGTTTGCAATTCATCCGCCGTCACCATGTCTGTTTTATTCAGCAAGATGACATTGGCAAATTCAATTTGCTCCACCAGCAAATCGACCAGCGTACGGTCATCTTCCGCGCCAAGGCTTTCGCCTGTATCACGCAAAAGCGTGGATGACGCGTAATGCGCCAAAAACCCCGCCGCATCGACAACCGTCACCATGGTATCCAGCGCTGCGACATCCGACAGGCTTTCACCGTTTTCATCACGAAAATCAAACGTTGCCGCCACCGGCAAGGGTTCGGAAATCCCCGTGCTTTCGATCAGCAGGTAATCAAACCGCCCTTCCTCTGCCAGTTTTCGGACCTCCAGCAGCAGATCATCGCGCAGGGTGCAGCAAATGCAGCCATTGGTCATTTCGACCAGTTTTTCTTCGGTTCTGGATAAATTCGCACCGCCATAGGCCACCAGGGCGGCATCGATATTAATCTCGCTCATATCGTTTACGATGACGGCGACCTTGCGTCCTTCGCGGTTATTCAGCACATGGTTCAGCAGCGTGGTTTTACCCGCGCCTAAAAATCCGGACAGAACCGTCACAGGAAGTTTTTTATTTAAAGACAATGACATAGCATCTCCAGGCCGTTTTTTAACACACTACAAACTGTTATATTATAACACTTTGTGTTACGTCAAGCGTCTCGGTCATTGACGCCCCACTCTGATTTTTGCGCTGCAGGGATCACGCGGGATGCATTGGGCATTGGTGATCTGGTAGAATGAAAAAGCCCCCTGAAAGGAGCCTGCCCGCATGAAGCGTCCCTCTTTAATCGCCGCCTTGTTTTGTCTTTTTCTTGCCGGATGCAGCGGCAGCAGTGCGCTGCGCAATGCAGAGCGGATGCAGGGATTTATCGGGCAGAGCGAGGAAAATGTTATCAAGGCATTTGGCGTGCCGGATAAAACCTATACGCTGGAAAGCGGCACCAAAATCATCAGCTATGACGAAAGTTATGAGCGGTATGATCCACCGACCAGCACCGTTTGTGTCGGCAGTTTTCCCGGACGATACGGCATGGGCAGCTGCATGGGCGGGCCTTCGCGCCGCGTGAACCTGTCTTGCGAACGCAGTTTCCACATGAGAAAAGGCAAAGTCGTGGATTGGTCGCAGCATGGCAATAACTGCCCCGGCGGGTCTTATCCTTGATTTGCACCCCTGATTTGCACCCTTGGCCTGACGTTTATCGCCTGGCCCCGCGCATAAAAAAATCCCCCGTCGCAACGGGGGATTTTTTGTATCGGGTTTTCGTTATCAACCGCCGTTTTTGGCGCCCGGAACGAAGATTTTCTTTTGTGCCTGTACCGGCGCCGGTGCGCGCAGAACAGACGGGTTGTTCTCGTAAGACATTTCGGTGAACAGGTGGCTGATGTCGCGGCCCCATGCCCCGTTGAAACGTTCCTCCAGACGCACAGCCCAGTTACGGCCGCTTTCCGCGATTTCGTGCAAGGGTTCCAGATAAACGCCTTCGGTCTGGCCCAGTTCGTTGCGGATGTTGCGGCGTTTCAGGCCGGCTGCGGACAGTGCCAGACAGTTTTTGGCAATTTCCTGTACGGTCGTGTTCAGGAATTTGGTTTGCAAACCGGTTTGAGGCGTCATGACGCGCAGCAATTCGCGGTCATTTTCCGT
>JAVEWI010000111.1:0-6194 GCA_034004625.1 Bdellovibrionales bacterium | reverse complement strand
GTTAATGGTAAACCCAAAAGCCGCCAAAACCCCGAAAGTCCCCAAAAGAACAATCGGCACCGCAATGGTGGGGATCAGCGTCGCGCGTAAGCTTTGCAGGAACAGATACATGACAAGGAAGACCAGTATTACGGCCTCGATCAGCGTATGCACCACGCTTTCAATCGACAAACGGACAAAAGGCGTCGTGTCATAGGGATAGAAAATGTCGATATCTTCGGGCAGGAATTCGCGTAGCTCCGCAATGCGTTTTTTTACCGCATCCGCCGTATCCAGCGCATTGGCGCCGGTCGCCAGACTGACCGCCAGGCCCGATGCGGGTTTGCCGTTAAAACGCGCAACAATGTCATAGTTCTGCACGCCCAGTTCCAGCCGCGCCACGTCTTTCAAACGCACTTGCGATCCGTCCGTGTTCACGCGCAGCAGGATGTCACCGAATTCTTCCGCCGTGCGCAATTTGGACTGCGCCATGATGGTGGCATTCAGACGTTGCCCCTCCACCGCCGGGTTGCCGCCCAATTGCCCTGCCGATACGTCCACGTTTTGCGCGCGCACCGCGGCGCTGACATCTGCCGTGGTCAGGTTATAGCTATACATGCGGTTAGGGTCGAGCCAGATACGCATGGCATAGGGTTGGCCGAATACCGTCAAGCTGCCCACGCCCGGCACACGGCTGAGCGGGTCAACCATGCGGGAATTCAAAAGATCGCCAATCGCATATTGGTCTGTATTGCCGGTTTTGGAGAAAAACGCCGCCACCATCAAAAAGCCGGATGTGGATTTATTCACGACCACGCCTTGCTGCTGCACTTCTTGCGGCAACAAAGGCAGGGCGGATTGCAATTTGTTTTGCACCTGTACCTGCGCGATATCCGCATCGGCTTCGGGCTCGAACGTCAGGGTGATTTGCACGTTACCGGAACTGTCGCTGTTCGACGAGAAATAACGCAGGAAATCAATACCGGTCAGACGCTGTTCAATCACCTGCGTCACGCTGTTTTCCAGTGTTTCTGCCGAAGCGCCCGGATAGCTGGCCGAAATCGTTACCGTCGGCGGCGCGATCTGCGGATATTGTTCAACCGGCAGACTCATGATGGAAAGAATACCTGCCAGCATGATAACGATGGAAATAACCCAGGCAAAAACCGGATGGTCGATAAAATATCTGGACATGGCGCATACTCTCGCTAGGGAATTTCAGGTCTGTGCCTCTGCGCAAGATCAAGGATGCGCAATCGGGCAAGGGATCGGAACGTAGGGTTATTCAAGTCTTGTAAAACAGCGCGGCGCACAATGGCGCCGCGCGGAATGCATCAGGGTTCTTTGTTTTCTGTTTCTGCCTGCGGCGCAGGTTCGGCGGCAGGCGCATCAACCGCGGGCTGCTGCACTGGCGCCGCCCCCGCTTCTTGCGGCATGACCTGCGCGCCCGGGCGGATTTTCTGCACGCCTTCGACAACAACACGCGCACCGTCTTCCAAACCGCCAGCCAAAAGCCATTTGTCACCCACGGCGCGGTCCAGCGTTACATTCTGCTGCGATACTTTGTTATCCGCACCGACCAGCCAGACATAGGCGCTGCTGTCGGAACGGCGGTAAACGGACTGCTGCGGCACCATCATGCCCTTGACACCCTGTTCGATCGTCACAACAGCGCGCACGAACAAACCGGGCAGCAATACGGATTCAGGATTGGGGAACAAAGCGCGCAGTTGCACCGCGCCAGTGGTCTGGTCGACCGTGACATCGGAGAACTGCAGCGCCCCTTCGTGTGTGTAAGGTTCATTGTCCCCTTCGATCACCAGCTTCACAGCCGGTGCTTCGACAGGTTTCCCGCTTGCGCTCAATTGGCGGCGCAAGCGCATCAATTCGGAACTGGATTGGGTAATGTCCACATAAACGGGGTCCAGCTGCTGTACCGTCGACATCGCCGTGGCCTGGTTCGCGGTTACCAGCGCGCCTTCGGTCACTTGCGATTTGCCGATGCGGCCGGAAATGGGCGCCAGCACGCGGGTATAGTCCAGATCAATCTTGGCCGTGGCCAGCGCCGCACGGGCAACGGCAACATCCGCCGCACCCTGCGCACGGGCGGCATCGGCATCGTCATATTCCTGTTTGCTGACAGCGTTCAGCTTGACCAGTTCGGCATAACGCGCCGCGCGGGCTTCGACGGCTTTCAAATTGGCCTGCGCCTTGAGCAAATCGGCATTCGCACGGTCATAGGCCGCACGGTAAATGGCTTCATCAATCTGGTACAGCTGCTGGCCTTGCTTAACGTCGCTGCCCTCTTCGAACAGGCGTTTGGTAATGATACCGCTGACCTGCGGGCGGATTTCGGCAACTTTGAAAGGCGACACACGGCCCGGCAATTGCAATTGGATCGGCACGGGCGCCTGATGAATGGTCGCAACCGAAACGGGCACCGCGGGCGGCGGGCCGTCTTGCGCCGGAGCCTGCGCCTGTGCGGGAGATGTTCTTAACCAGCCCGCTTCGTAAACGGCGTAACCGCCGCCCAGCAAAGCCAATACCGCGACAGCAGATACAACATTTCGGATTGCCATGGTTTTTCCCTCTTGTCCGTCAGGAGGATGTAGGCCTTTTATATCGTTCCGCCAGCATCCGGTACTTATTTCGGTCTATTTTTTTTGCCCGCATGCATCAGCATGCTTTTTTTCTTGTATGCGTCCGCATAAAAGGCTTATTATATATACATACATGAATGTTTGTATCTTTTCAAGCCAAAAGATCGAAAATTAAAGCTGGAGCCCGCTATGGCACGGAAAACAAAAGAAGAAGCGCAAGAAACACGGGAAAGCATTCTGGACGCTGCTATTTCTTCTTTTTACGACAACGGGGTATCCCTCACCAGCCTCGACCAGATTGCGCGGCAGGCCGGCGTCACCCGTGGCGCGGTTTATTGGCATTTTAAAAACAAACTGGACATTTTCGACGCCCTGCACGAACGCCTGCACCAATCCTTTATCGACATCCTCGCTCCACGCCTTG
Organism: Bdellovibrionales bacterium; assembly: GCA_034004625.1. GTDB lineage: Bacteria > Pseudomonadota > Alphaproteobacteria > Micavibrionales > UBA2020 > UBA2020. The sequence goes on along the minus strand of JAVEWI010000111.1, from coordinate 3,191 downwards.
GCCATGTCGAAGACGACCCCCTCGCCCAGCTGCACCGCCTGCACACGGATTTGATGCAGGAAGTACACCAGAACGAAATCAAGAAACGCACGCTCAGCGTTTTTCTGCTGCGCTGCGATTATTCCGGCGACATGCAGGATTTTTTGAAAAAACAGGAACAGTCAAAACTCAAAGCCTTCCAGATCTTCGTCGATTTTTTCCGCAAGGCGCAGGACCAAGGCCTGCTGCCCGCACAGCACGCGCCCGAAACGGTCGCGCGCACCTGCCATTGTTTTATGAGCGGGCTTTTATACGAATACCTGCGCTTTACCGGTGCCATTGATTTTGCGGCGCATGTGCAACCCTCCATCGATTTCTTTTACAGCAGCCTGACCGTATTCAAACAATCCATCAAAGGAGAAAACTGATGCCCTTTATCGCTTGGTTTGTCAGCGGCCTGATGTTTCTGGGCGGGATTATTGCCGGTTTCTTCATCGGCCGCGAAGACATGAATTTTGAAATCGTGCAAATGATGGCCGCCATCGGGCTGTTCACATTGCTCGCCGCGATACTGGCCTTCGCCCCGCAAATCAAAAAACGTATTCAGAAGAAGAAAGACGGGGAAGCCGGAGGAAATGGCGCTGGCGGCGAGGATTGAACTCGCGGCTGTTACACAGGCAAGAATATACGAAGTAAAAAAAAGACCGCAGAAGCGCTCACTGTCCATTATCACGAATTCACGGACGACAACCTTAACTTAGAGGCAATAAAAGCCCTCGTGCCAGAAGGAGGCAGACGGTGTCGAGCCGCATTTTGAACAACCCCTCACTATTCTGAAAAAGATTCGCAAAAGATAAATTAAGCGTTCACACGGCTGGCATTTTTTCTGCTATCTGTGCGAAAAATTTTAGAAAAAATATCTGCTTTTTTATGCGCAATTCTTCGATTTGGACCACGTTCAAGCAAAAAAGATAAGCAGCTTAAAAAAAAATTAACTTTTTCGCCCGCACCTTTTGCTATTGTTGTCTATGGCGAATAAAGAAGCCCACCGTGCGTTTGCAAGCAACGGCGGGCTTTTAATTCGACAAATCTAACTACCCGGCCAGGGGGAGTTAAGTCGAAGCGAAGAAATAACGCAAATTGCGTTATCTAAGGACACTATCGTCGCGACTCCCCCTTTTTGTCAACACTTTGTTGACGTTTAAAAGTCAACGTACAAAAAGGAAATCAAGCCAATGTCCATTGATAACAAACACTTGAACTCTATTCGCTACTCAAAGAAAATCAACCCCGCACAAGGAAATCTCCCCCTTGCCGTACAAAAACAGGGCGAATTTGAGGGAATTGTTATGGGGATTCTTGAGGACGGGACCCCGTATCTCACCCAACGCGGCCTTGCCCACCTCTGCGGTGTAGAAAATGCCCACATCGGTACTCTTGATACACAATGGGATGACGATAAGCCGCGTATCAAAAAAATTCGCGAACACCTGTTGTCCCATGGCAAAATCCCTTCTCAACCTTCCATTAAGGTCAAGCAAGGCCCTCGCATAGTAAATGCTTACCCTGACACAGTGTGTATCGCTGCTATTGAATATTACGCCTTTGACGCTGGGGCTAATGTTCAGGAAAAAGCAAAGTCTACTTATCGCAGCCTTGCAACTAAATCTCTGCGTGAAATGATTTATGAGAAGCTTGGATATACATCCACAGACCAACAAGAGACTTCACTCAGGTATCTGACAGACAGACTTATCATCAACGCTGACGCGGTCGAAGATGGCTACTTCTGCGTTTTGAAAGAAACCGCGAGCTTGGTTGTGAAAATGATTAAAGCAGGTATTAAAGTAGATCATCACCTTGTTGCAGACATCAGTGTGGGGATCAGCTGGGGCAGGTATTGGACTGATAGCAACATGGAAATGATGTATGGCGCGCGCAAGCGTTTCTACCACACCTATTCCGAAGCCGATCCGCAATCAATGTCCAACCCTCAGGAAGCATGGTCTTATCCGGAAGAAGCCCTTGGCGCATTTCACAAATGGATGCGTGAATCCTATCTGCGCGGAGGGAAATACGAAAAATACCTTAAAGGCAAGGTTGGCAAGAAGGCCATTACCTCCGCAATCGCAACAGCCGCAATTTCGGCAATGAACAGAGATAATTTATAGAACAATCGCCCCCGCCCTAAACAGCGGGGGCTTCTAATTCCACCCCGATAAAAAATGGAAATTGGCCATGCAATGGCTGAACGGAGAGAAACCCCAGCGCAGCCCGACAACCAGCGGAAGCACCTCGCCGTCCTGCAGAGGTCGCTGCAGCGCGCAGTGATCGACCAGCGCGTCATCCCGACTTCACGGATTTTTTACACACTTTGACGCAAAATCACGCTTCGTTCACGCACCGTTCCGCACGAAAAGACACAAAAACACGCAAGCTTTTGAAGACTGAAAAACAGCCTAATCATTCGGAAAACAAAGGGAAAAAGAGTGGTGCTGTTGATGAGGATTGAACTCACGACCTCTCCCTTACCAAGGGAGTGCTCTACCGCTGAGCTACAACAGCAATCGGTGCCAGCCGTATGACACAGCTTACCGGACAGGGGCGCAAATTACACCACTTTTCCAAAATAGACAAGCGCTCTTTCCGGACAATATTTTCGTTTAAATTCAATTGTTAACACAAAAAGGCATTAAAAAAGGCGCCAGCCTGTGGCTGCGCCGTTTGGGTTAAGCGGGTATCGGGGGATTTCTTCAAAGGCGGGAGAAGAAACCGGGCTTGGGGTTAATCTCCGCCGCCACCTCCACCGCCGCCATCCCCGCCACCGCAGGAACCGCCGCTGTCGCCACTGCTGCCGTAAGAGCCGCTATCGCCTGCGGAGTGCCACAAAGATGTGTGGATGTAGGTATCATCCGTGCCGCTGCGGCGTGTAGTGCTGCCATATCCGGGGGATGTTGTATTGCGGCGTTTGCGCTTTGCCGTTTCGCGGGCTGTTTCACGGGCGGTGTCGTTTCGGACGATCTCGCGCGCTCTTTCCCGGTCTTCTTTGCTATGCGCGGATACGCGGTTCATGCGTTCGGCAAGGCTTTGGTTGTTTTGCTCCGGTGCAGCTTCGCTGCGGCCAGAAACGCGGGAGAAGATTTTTTTAATCCAGTTGGTCATACAGTTTCCTTTGGTTGTTTACACTTTGTGCGCCGCCGGATTGTTTGTTC
>JAVEWI010000110.1:0-6212 GCA_034004625.1 Bdellovibrionales bacterium | reverse complement strand
GGCGCCAAAAATTTCAAGAATAAGGCCTGTGCGGTCGATGACTTTGCAGTTCAGCTCTTTTTCAAGGTTGCGCTGCTGTACCGGTGATATGGCGGCGTCAACATAGACAAGGCCGATTTCCTGTTCTTTGGCCATTTCGGCAATGCGCTCGACAACGCCGCCACCAATCAAGGTTGCAGGGCGGATTTGCTTTACCGTGACGACTTCGGCATGTGCGATTTCAAGGTCGATGGCGCGGGCAAGGCCCATGGCTTCTTCAAGCGCCACATGCGGTTGACGCACATGGGTACGCTGTCCCCCTTCTTCCGTTCGCGCAGATGGCGGCAGGTCAGGATGCAGGACAATTACTTTATCAATCATATCTCAGGTTTCTGTCCGTTTCGCGGACGCTGTTTATTTAGGCGTCTGCGCCATCGCTGCCTTCGGCGCCGTCTTCGTCATTCAAACGAACGGGCGATGCAGGCATGATGGTAGAGATCGCGTGTTTGTAGATCAGCTGCGAATGAGAGTCACGGCGCAGCAACATGGAGAAGTTATCAAACCAGGTAATGATGCCCTGAAGTTTGACACCGTTCACCAGAAATACGGTGACGGACATTTTTTCCTTGCGGATTTTATTCAGAAATTTGTCCTGCAGGTTTTGGCTTTTTTCGGACATTTTATTGTTATCCTTCACAATATCTGTGTGCGTGTTTTTATGCGGTATAGTTTTATACCATTCTTGACTATATCTCTTTTTAAAGCTGAAAACCGCTAACTACAAGGGGCATGCGGGGTTCGGCTCTGATTTTACGCGAAATATCCCTCAATAAATTCCATAAACTTGGCATGTGTGGCAAAACGCCGTGCAGGCGGTGTCTCTGCCATCAGATCGTCCGGCGGCGGCTTGGTTTCAATCAATATGCCGCTGCACCCTGTACGGCCTGCGCAAATCATGTCTGTGTGGCTGTCGCCCACAAACCATACATCTGCTGCGGGGGTTATGCCGCTGCCCGATAACGCCATCAATACCGGCGCGGGATCAGGCTTGTCTGCCGCGGCATCGCCCGCGCCGACAATATTGCTGAAATAATGTGTGAAGCCCGCGCGCGCGACGTCTTCGCGCAGCAAGTCTCCGCGTTTGTTGCTGACCACGCCCATGTAAACACCGGCGCGGGACAATGACTCAAAAACGCCTTCGATGCCATCAACAAGTTTTACGCCGTGTGCGCGGCATAGTTTTGCAAATGTTTCGTAATAAACGCGGTCGGCTTCTTGCCACCTGTCTTCGCCGAACAGCAAGATAAATGCATCGCGTGCAGACAGGCCGGAGCGGCGGCGGATTTCCGCTTCGCTCCAAGGCCCCATACCCATATGCACCAATGTGGCGTTGATGGCTTCTACCCCGATATGCCAATTGTCGACAACGGTATCGTCCCAGTCAAACAAAACGGCGCGGGGTTTGGGTACGGTGGCGGTTGTCATTAACGCGGGTTCCATTTTTCCTGTTTGCGTGTGGGGCTCAGCGCGTATTCCATGTAAAGATCATATAACTTATCTGTGATGGGGCCGATTTTGCCGTCACCGATTTTATGTCCGTCAATGCTGCTGACCGGCATAATCAATGCCGTGGCCGAAGACGTAAACGCTTCCTTGGCTTTGTAAGCTTCCTTGGGGGTGAAGGCGCGTTCGACAAATTCGATCCCCTCTTCCTTGCACAGGGCCTGCAGCGCGCTGCGTGTGACGCCTTTCAGGATGGAATTATGCGCGGCCGGACGGGTAATCAGGCGTTTTTTGCTGTCCACAATCCACGCATTGCTGGATGATCCTTCGGTAATATAACCATCATCATCCACCATCCATGCTTCGGCGGCGCCTTTGTCTATGCCTTGCTGTTTCGCCAAAACCTGCGCCAGCAGTGCGGTTGATTTAATATCGCGGCGTTTCCAGCGGATGTCGGGCACAGTCACCACGGGCTTGGCGCCTGCTTTGCGTGCCGCAATGTCAAACGACATATGGCGCAGGGTCATGACCAACGTGGGCTTTACGCCTGCGGCGGGGAATTTGAAATCGCGCGCGGCAGCACCGCGGCTGACCTGAATATAAAGCGCGCCGTTGGCGATGCGGTTGCGGCGTATCATTTCGCGCATGGCGATTTGCAATGTGCGGCGCGTGAGCGGCATGGCGATGGAGATTTCTTTGAGCGAACGCTCCAGCCTGTCCAGATGTCCTACTTCATCGCGCAGTTTTCCGTCGATCAGGGCGACGACTTCGTAAACGCCGTCGGCGAATTGAAAACCACGGTCTTCGATATGTACGTTCGCAGACATATGCGGAACATAACGGCCATTGACATAGGCAATACGGGGCATGGCTTTTCTTTCCTTAGAAATATTCAGGACGGACGGCAAACATCTGTTCCACCTTGCGCACCTGGTCATGGGCGGCCAGGATGATAACGCGGTCGTCCGGTTTGATAACGGTATCGGGGCGCGGCACAATAATGCGTTCATTGCGCACAATCAGGCCGAAAATCATGTCTTTTGGGCGTTTGATCTGGCTGATCGGCGTGTTCACAATCGCGGATGTTTCAAGCGCTTCCACATCCAGAATTTCCGCAAATCCATCGCGCAGGGAATGCGCGGATTTGATGCGGCCGCGGCGCACGTGTTGCAAGATGGTCGAAACCGTAATGGCGCGCGGGTTTACCACGGCGTCAATCCCGACACTGGTGGCCAGAGCGCTGAAAGACTGGCTGTTAATAAGCGTAATGGCGCGTTCGCATCCGTGTTGTTTGGCCAGCATGGAAACAAGGATATTGCTTTCGTCGTGGTTCATGACGGCAATGACGGCTTCGGTCGTGCCGATGCTGGCTTCTTCCAGGATTTCGCGGCTCAGGCCGTCGCCATGCACCACGGTAACGCCGGACAGTTGTTCGGACACGCGCTGGGCTGTGTCAAAATCCGCTTCGATCAAGCGCACGGAGATGTCGCGCATGCTGGATTGGATATCTTCGACCAGACGGGTGCCGATTTTGCCCGCGCCCACCACCAGAACGCGGCGGGTTTGCGGGTCGTTATACCCAAAAGCGCCCATGGCGCGGTATAAGTGGCTGGTGGACGATACGAAATATACCTCATCGCCCTCTTTCAATTCATCTTCGCCGCCGGGGATGATTTTTTCATCCCCGCGGATAACCGCCATAATCACAATCGCCAGATCGGGGAACAGCGATGTCAGATGTTTCAGTGGCGTGTTCAAGAGCGGACAGTCTTCTTTGCAAATAACGCTGACCGCTTGCGCCAATCCGTCAGCCAGCGGGATAATGTTATAGGCGCCGGGCACGCGGATACGGTTGGCAATGGCACGTGCAACTTCGACTTCCGGTGAAATAATCACGTCAATCGGCAAATGGTCGCGACTGAACAAATTCGCCCATGCGGGGTTCAGGTAGGCCTGGTTGCGGATACGCGCAATTTTCATGGGGACGTTGAACAGCGAATGCGCAACCTGACACGCTGTCATGTTTACTTCGTCCGAATATGTTGCGGCGATCAGCATTTCTGCATCCGGCGCGCCGGCACGCTCCAACACATCCGGCTGTGATGCGTGGCCGACATGGCCGGTTACGTCCAATGTTTCGTTTACTTCGGCAATGCGGTCGGCGTCATTGTCGATGATGGTGACGTTGTTTCCCTCGTCCGACAAATATTCGGCAATCGCCGTGCCGACTTGTCCCGCCCCGCATATAACGACTTTCATCTCCGCCGCCTCTGTTCTTTCTTTTTATTATTATTGTTTTTGATTGTTTGTGTATCAGGCTTCGGCGCGTTCTTTTTCTTCGCCTGGGCCATCCGTGCCGCCATCTTTGTCGTTGGTCTGGATGCCGAGTGATTTTAGTTTGCGGTGAAGTGCGGATCTTTCCATACCGATAAAACCTGCGGTTTTGGAAATATTGCCGCCAAAACGGTTGACCTGCGACAGCAAATATTCACGCTCGAAAATCTCACGCGCTTCACGCAGGGGTTTGGACATAAGCTCCACCCCTTCGCGTCCGCGGATCATATCCACGGCCTGCTGTTTCAATTCGGGCGGCAGCATGTCCGCCGTAATCGGCTGCCCCGGTTGTGCCGGGGTCATAATCAGCAGCCATTCAATGGCATTGCGCAATTGGCGCACGTTGCCCGGCCAGTCGTATGATTGCATCAATGCCATGGCTTCGTCCGAAAAGAAACGCGGCGCCACATTGGCGGTGCGTGCGGACAGGTCCATGAAAAACCGCGCCAGAACGGGAATGTCTTCCAGGCGTTCGCGTAAAGAAGGCATGTGGATCGGCACCACATTGAGGCGGTAAAACAGGTCTTGCCTGAATTTACCGGCCAACATCAATTCCTGCAAATTCTGGTTGGTCGATGCAATGATGCGGATATCGGTTTCAATTTTTTCGCTGCCGCCGATGCGGGTAAAAAACTGGTCTTGCAATACGCGCACAATTTTTGCCTGCGTTTCAAGCGGCATGTCGGCCACTTCATCCAGCAGCAGCGTGCCGCCATTGGCCAGTTCCAATACGCCTGCTTTGCGCCCCTGCACGCCTTCGGTGCCGAAAAGTTCTGCTTCGATACGCTCCGGCGACAAAATGGCGCAGTTGAGCGAGATATAGCTTTTATCCGCACGTTTGGAATATCGGTGGATCATGCGTGCGGCTACGTCTTTGCCCGTGCCGGCTTCACCCGTAATCAGGATACGGCTGTTGGCGGGCGCAACGCGTTCAATGCTCTGGCGCAATTGATGCACGGCCTGTGACGCGCCATGCAATTCGGATACGCTGCCAAGCGCTTTTAATTTCAATTCCTGATTTTCACGTTTCAACCGCGCCGCTTCCACGCCGCGCTGGGTCAGGACAAGCAGCTTGTCTGTCTGAAACGGTTTTTCAATGAAATCGTAAGCGCCCATTTGAATGGCGCTGACGGCGGTTTCGATATTGCCGTGCCCGCTAATCATGATAACCGACATGTCCGTATGGCTTTTGACCAGTTTTTTCAAAAGCTGCATGCCGTCCAGATCGCTGTTTTCCAGCCAGATGTCGAGAATGACCAGATCCGGCGCTTTTTCCGCGATCATTTTTTCTGCCGTCTGGGAATCCGCCGCGCTGCGCGTTTCGTATCCTTCGTCTTCCAGAATGCCCTGGATCAGACTGCGGATATCGTCCTGATCGTCCACGATCAGAATATCGGAAAAATGATTTGCTTGTGTGGTCACGGTTTTGCCTCTCCCGCTGAAACATCCCTTGGGAATACTATAGCAGCTTTTGCGCCGGTTTTAACGTCTTCATCGCGAAGGTCGATGATCTCTATACTGCCTTCGTGATCTTCCATAATTTTCTTTACAATCGCAAGCCCGAGGCCAGAACCTTTTTTCTTGGTGGTGACATAGGGTTCCAGCAATTGGTCGCGCACTTTTTCCGGCAATCCCATGCCGTTGTCACGCACGGTGATAACCGCATTGCCGCCGCGGCTGCCGACATGCATCCAGATCCGGCCTTGCTGTTCCGGTGTGGATTGCAGGCGTTCGTGAACAGAATCTACCGCGTTTATCAACAGATTATTCAGGACTTGCGTCAATTGCGAACGGTCACAATTAGCAAAAAGTTCAGCCTCTTCCGTCTCGAATTCGAAATGAATATCGGGATAGGCATGTTTTTGCAAAGACAGCGCGTCGTGGCTGATCTCCGCCACGTTTTCGGTTTTTTTGACCGAAACCGGCATGCGGGCATAGGCTGAAAATTCCCCCACCATATGGCCGATATCCGCGACCTGACGAATAATCGTATCGGTGCATTTGGCGAATGTTTCGGGGTCTTCCTTGATTTGCGGCAGGTATTTGCGGCGCAGACGCTCCGCCGACAGCTGGATCGGCGTCAGGGGGTTTTTGATTTCATGCGCAATACGCCGCGCCACATCGGCCCATGCGGCATTGCGCTGCGCGGAAACAAGGGCGGAAATATCATCCAGCGTGGCAACGGCGCCGCTGCCGCCCTGCTCCGCCGTGATACGCAGCAGCATGGTTTTACGCGGGCCGCTGCCGGCGGCGTATTCCAGCTGTACCTGTGCCGGACGGTCGGTATCGCCGCTGGCGCGCAGGAAAACCTCGGCCGCTTCGGGGATAAATTCGGCCAGAGAACGCCCGTTAAGCATAACCGTATCGTCATTTGCGGCGCCGAGCAAAAGCTCTTC
>JAVEWI010000109.1:0-6237 GCA_034004625.1 Bdellovibrionales bacterium | reverse complement strand
ATGCTCCGCGATGTCCTGATGGAAAAGCCTTCGAGCCCTGAAGAAAAACACGCCCAGGACAAAATGCATGAAATGCACGACCTGATCGAGATGCTCACCAACTGGCACACCGAGATGCAGAAAATGGAAACCGAGCGTCTGGTCAACCTGCTTAAACTGGGAGCGAAGGTTTATAAACTGTATGAAATGAAAGATAAGATTTTTGTTGTCAAGAACGGCAAAGAGAAAAAAGAGAGCGACGCATCATGATGGAACTTGATCCTGCTTTACTGGCGCGCATCCAGTTTGCCACCAATATTACATTTCACATCCTGTTCCCCAGCATTACCATCGCGCTGGGCTGGGTTTTGCTGTTCTTCAAGATGCGCTTTAACGCCACCAAAAATGAAAAATGGATGGAAGCGTATTTTTTCTGGACAAAAATTTTTGCGCTCTGTTTTGCCATGGGCGTGGTCAGCGGCATTACCATGTCATTCCAGTTTGGCACAAACTGGCCGGGGTTTATGGAGACAGTCGGAAATATCGCAGGCCCCTTGCTGGCCTATGAAATCCTGACCGCTTTTTTTCTGGAAGCCACGTTTCTTGGCATTATGTTGTTTGGATTTAGCCGCGTGCCCGCATGGATGCACAATGCGGCAACATTTCTGGTGGCCTTTGGCACGACCGTATCCGCATTCTGGATCCTGGCCCTGAACAGCTGGATGCAAACACCGGCCGGATTTGAAATGCGCGACGGCGTGGCCCATGCGACGGATTGGTTCCAAATCGTTTTCAACCCGTCCTTTCCCTACCGCCTGACGCATATGCTGCTGGCATCCGGCGTGACCGCATCGTTTCTGGTTGCGGGCTTATCGGCCTATCGCTGGCTTCGGCATGACCGCACGCCTGCCGTGATGGCGGCGCTGAAAACAGGCGTGTTAACCGCGGCTATTTTAATCCCCTTGCAAATTTTCACCGGGGATTTGCATGGCCTTAATACGCTTCAGCATCAACCGCAAAAAGTGGCTGCGATGGAAGGGTTGTGGGAAACCAAAAACGGCGCGCCCCTGGTTTTATTCGCCTTGCCGAACAAAGAAACCCGCCAGAATGACCTGGCGATCGAAATTCCGAAACTCGCAAGCCTGATCCTCACCCATGAATGGGACGGAGAGCTCAAAGGCATCAACGCCTTTGAAAACAATCATCCGCCGGTTGCACAGGTCTTCTGGGCTTTTCGCGTCATGGTTGGTACAGGACTTTTGATGCTGGCTGTTTCATGGAGCGCTGTTTTTTTCCTTTGGAAACGCAAGGATTTGGTCAAGCCGCTTGCCTATGCCATGGTTCCCATGGCGTTTTCGGGATGGGTTGCAACCGTCTCCGGCTGGTACGTAACGGAAATAGGCCGTCAACCCTGGCTGGTCACAGGCGTGCTCAAAACAGCAGATGCGATTTCCGATACCCCCGCACCTATAATTGGCATCAGCTTGTCCATGTACCTGACGGTCTATGCGGTGCTGATGACCGCCTTTATCACTACGTTATTTTACATGGCGCGCAAAGCAGGGCAGGTGAAAAAAGACCCGCTCACCCCGGCCTCCGGACAAGCCGTTGTCGAAGCGCTGGATTAAGAGAAGGAACCCCACATGGATATTTTTTCGAACGGTGATTGGCTCCCTCTTTCCTTTGCCGCGCTTATGGGACTATCAATGTTGATCTACGCCGTGCTCGACGGCTATGATCTTGGCGTTGGCATTCTCATGAAACGCGCAACAAATGACGAAAAAGACCGCATGATCGGATCGATTGGCCCGTTTTGGGATGCGAACGAAACATGGCTCGTGCTGGGTGCGGGCTTGCTTCTTGTCGCCTTTCCAAAAGCGCACAGCATTATCCTTTCAAACCTCTATCTTCCCGTGGCCATCATGCTGATTGGCCTGATGTTGCGCGGCGTGGCGTTTGATTTCCGCGCCAAAGCCAAGACCGGCCACAAAAATGCATGGAATAACACCTTCTTTGCAGGGTCCCTTATCACTGCCGTAGCGCAAGGCTACATGCTGGGCGCTTATATTCTGGGGTTTGACAAAAGCATCGCTGCAATTGCCTTTTCGCTGATGGTCGGCGGGTGTGTGGCTGCCGGTTATTGCCTCATCGGCGCGTGCTGGCTCATCATGAAAACCGAAGGCGCACTGCAACACAAGGCCATAGGCTGGGCGCGCGTATCGCTATGGGGCACAATGCTGGCGATTGCGCTGATTTCAATCTCTACACCGCTGGTAAGCGAGCGTATCTTCGATAAATGGTTTTCATTTCCGAATATAGTCCTTTTGGCCCCTATCCCGCTGGTCACAGCTACGCTGGTTATTGCACTCGAAGTATTGTTGCGGCAATTGCCCAAACCGGATGACCGTTGGTGCTGGGTTCCGTTTGTATCTACGATCGGGATTTTTGTTCTCTGTTTCCATGGACTGGCTTACAGTTTTTATCCGTACATTGTACCCGACCAGCTCAAGATTACCGAAGCCGCCAGCGCACCTGAATCCCTGATGATCATCCTGATGGGGGCGCTTGTTGTTTTGCCCGTACTGATTAGCTATACGTTCCTTGCGTACAAGATCTTTCATGGCAAGGCAAAAGACTTGAGCTATGATTAAAGCGTAAATTGGCGTCCCCGATAGGATTCGAACCTACGACCTAGCGTTTAGGAAACGCTTGCTCTATCCGGCTGAGCTACGGGGACGCATCAAAACCGTATCCATGTTTACAAATCCGGTGAATACGGGCATCTGGCTGTATGCAGGTTTAGCCGCACAGCAGCATAACGGCCTGAGAAGATTATAAGTAAAACGCACGATGCATTCAACTCCGGCAAAGGCGTTTTTTATGTGAACAACCCCGCCTTTTAAACAGCAGCGTTGCCAAGCAGGCGCCGCGCTTATATAACTGATGCACACTTCATCGTTTTCATTTTCGGGCATTTTCACATTCGGGGTCTTGCATGAACCGCACGTTACTTGTTACCGGCGCTTTGGTTATTCTTCTTGCCGGTGCCGGCGTTTTTTTTCTGACGGGCTCTGACAAAACACCCACATCTTCTTCCGTTGAACAAATTGCCGCACGCACGCCGGACGAACTGATCGACGCCGCCCATGCCGCATTCCTGGGCGAAGGCACGGCACAAAGCGACGAAGCCGGCGCGCAATTGATTTTGCAGGCAGCCCGTGCAGGCGATGAACACGCCATCGGTTTTGCCGGCACGCTTTACATGGGCGGCATCGGCGTTGACCATGACATCACCAAAGCACGCGAATGGTTGTCCAAATCCACGGATGAAGAAGCCCTCGCCCTTGCCGAAGCCCTGATGACCTTTGAAGCCGTTCTGGCCACCATGCCGGAAGAACAGGCCGAATTGCAAAAAGCAATGGACGAGACGGATGCCCGCGACGACATCCGGTCTTCCTTTATCGCCGCATTGGAACGCCATAAAATGGCCCGCGCCGAAACTTCAACCGGTGCAGAAAGCAGCATCGAAGCCGCTGCGGATGAAAACGCAGACGAAAATGCGGAACATGGCGAAGACCACTCAGATCACGACCACGCAGATGCCGAACATATTCATGAAGAAGAAACGGCAGAAGACGCAAGCGCAGAAGAAAATCATAAAGCAGATGGTACAGGCGCGGAATAAACCTGCACCACCTTTCAATCACGCAGAGAGCGGAGCATAAAATGGATATCAAAGGCCTTGCAGCAGTAGTCACCGGTGGCGGTTCGGGCATGGGCGCGGAAGTCGCGCGGCACCTTGCCAAAGCCGGCGCGAAAGTGGCCGTGCTTGACATCAACAAAGAAAACGTCGAGGCCGTTGCCAAGGAAATTGGCGGGCTTGGCCTTGTCTGCGATGTCACGAACGAAGAAAGCGCGCTGGCCGCACTGGCCGCCGCACACGAAGCCCATGGCCCTGTCCGCGTCCTCATGAACTGCGCCGGCATTGCACCCGGTGCCCGCGTTGTCGGCAAAGACGGCCCGCACGATCTGGGCTTTTTCAGCAAAGTCATTGGCGTCAACCTGATCGGCACGTTCAACATGCTGCGCCTTGCCGCAGCGGAAATGTCCACGCAGGATGCGCTGAATGATACGGGCGAACGCGGCGTGATTATCAACACGGCTTCGGTCGCCGCCTATGAAGGCCAGATCGGGCAAGCTGCCTATGCCGCATCCAAGGGCGGCGTTGTCGGGCTGACCCTGCCCGCCGCGCGCGAATTGGCGCGGTTTGGCGTGCGGGTGGTGACGATCGCCCCCGGCCTCATCAGCACCCCCATGCTGGGCGGCATGACGCCGGAAGTGCAGGAAAGCCTGATTGCCACCACAATCTTCCCCAAACGCCTCGGCCTGCCTGCGGAATTTGCCAAACTGGCCCTGCATGTCATCGACAATGCCTTGATTAACGGCGAAACTATCCGACTGGATGGCGCAGTACGCCTGGCGCCTAAATAATTTTTCGGCGCCCCCATTGCCGCAACGATAAAAGCAGAGGAAGCCCCGCATGACACGCAGATGGTCCTACCTCCTTGCCATTGGCTTTTGCGCTGTGGCCGTATCATTCACCCCGGCCCGCCCGACAGCGGCACAGGTGAATATTTTCACAAAACCCGCATGGGAAAAAGACGTGCGCCGCGTGATGTGGCGGCACCGCAACTGCGTCAAGTTTGACAGTTTTATCTGGGAAGTGGGCGATACGGAGAAAGTTATCACCCGCGATTTCAGCCTGAAAGGCGCCCCGCCGTCTGAAAAAGCCCTCGTCCCCCTGCACGAAGTTTCCGCTTTTATTTTCGCAACCTATGCCGTGCAAATGACGCAAGGCAATTTCACTCCCGCGCAAATAAACGACCTGACCATGCGCAATGGATATACAGCGCCCATGTCGCAAAATTGCCGCGCCGCGACCAGTTTTGGCAGTTGTTTCAGCAATATGAGCCAAACACGCGGAGCCGAAGGCGCCTTTTTCTATGGCCCCGCCCCTTTGCAAAAAATGGCGGTTGATATGGGGCTCGGCACATTCCGTGATGGCGACTTGCGCGATGAATACAGCAGCGCCCTTGGTGCGCCTGCCACGCATTTCCAGTTTGAAACCACGCGCATACTGGACGGGCTGCGCATGTCGCCGAATAACCTGTCCAGACTGCTGCGCCATATGTTGTCGGGCAATTTGAAAATGAATGACCTGCTGGGCACGCATGCTGTTTGCCTTGACCCGTCACAATGCAGCGGCGGCCCCACCGTGACCCATGTCCCCGCCCCGCGTAACCGCGATTACAGCCTGGGACATTGGGTGGAAAAAAACCCGGCAACGGGCGAAACCGAAGCTTTCAGCATGGCTGGTAAATCGGGCATCTACGTCTGGATTTCGGGCGACCGCAAATATTACGGCTACATGATACCGCGCGATGACGGCATCAACCGGTCGATGGACGGCATCGCCTGCGGTCGCGCCATGATGCGCACCGTCATGCGCGCCACGCAAACATCTGCGCCGTAAAAACCTGCTGTAAAAACCTCAAGCCTTTATTTTCGCGGCTTTATCCATGAAACGGGCAAGGGTGATGTCTTTTTCCGTGACGCCGCCCGCATCGTGCGTGGTCAGCGTGACATCGACACGGTTATAGACATTGAACCATTCCGGATGGTGGTTCATTTGCTCCGCCCGCAATGCCACGCGCGTCATAAAACCGAAAGCCGCGTTGAAATCCGCAAAGGCGAATGATTTATGGATAGCCTTGCGGCGCTGCGCCCATGCCCAGGTGCTATTTTTTTCAAGAAACGATTCGATACCTTGACTCTGTGATGCTTTTTTCATTGTCCGATTCTTCCCGATTCGTTATAGTGAACACAGTTTAGCGATTTTCGGAGCCAAGTCAGTTGGAAACCAGAGCGATCTTCGTGGGATTCACTGTGCCGCCTTCTCTTGAAGACATTCAAGAGATTGCGGAATCTATTATCGACGAACTGCCCGATGGCATGACCAAATACATCCGCAAACTGAAAGTCACCGTGGAAGATTTCCCCGATGCTTTTGTGGAGCAGGAACTGGAATTGGAAACGCCATTTGACTCGCTCGGATGCTATCAAAGCGCAGGACCGGCCATTACCGGACATCTGGGCGCAGGCAGCAAAAGACAAGACACGCTGTACCTGTACCGCCGTCCTATCCTGGATCAATGGGCAGACAGCGCAGAGGATCTGACGCGGCTTGTCAACCGCGTG
>JAVEWI010000108.1:0-6279 GCA_034004625.1 Bdellovibrionales bacterium | reverse complement strand
GTATGGGAACCGATGGCGGGCTTTACAAAATCGCCCGTGAATACGGTGTAAACGTCGCCCCCAATTAAAGATTTCCAAGGCATTTGCCGGCCGGTTTTTTGACGCAAGTTTTTTGTGCGGGCTGGCCGTTTTGCGAACGTGCGTATCAAAATTGCGCGGCGCTGCTTCTTTGCATAATTTTAAATCAAAATTGCGGCTTTCCCTTGACGAATCAAGGGGGAAAAGCCATTTTTGGCCTGCATTGCAGCGATAAATAATAACAACCTACCATCCAGAAAGGGTACACCCAGCCATGCTTACCATCGGCCAGAAATTTCCGTCTTTCAACCTGACCGGCGTCGTTTCCTCCGACCCCAAAACCGCTTTTGAAACCATCACCAACGAAACGTACAAAGACAAATGGTTGGTTGTTTTCGCATGGCCCAAAGATTTCACCTTCGTTTGCCCGACCGAAATTGCCGCTTTTGGCAAAATGAACCGTGATTTCGCTGACCGCGATACGCAGGTTCTGGGCCTCAGCACCGACAGCGATTACGTGCACCTTGCATGGCGCCAGAACCACAAGGATCTGAACGATCTGCCTTTCCCGATGCTGTCCGACATCAAGCGCGAATTGTCCGCGTCCCTCGGCATCCTCAACGAAGAAGCCGGCGTTTGCAACCGCGCGACTTTCATCGTTGACCCCACCGGCATGATCCGCTTTGTTTCCGTGAACGACCTGAAAGTCGGCCGTAACGTTGAAGAAGTCATGCGTACGCTGGATGCACTGCAAACGGACGAACTGTGCCAGTGCAACTGGACCAAAGGCGAAGATACGCTGTCCAAAAAAGCAGCCTGATCGCTCTTTTACAGAACTTGAAGAAACGCCCGCGGGTTATCCGGCGGGCGTTTTTTTTATGCGCGGCATGGTTCAAAAATACGGGGTAGGAGCGTCCCGGAATGGCGGGTGGTTTTGTTGCGGTTTCCTGTGTGAAAAAGCCTTTTTGTATCACAGATTTGTTGCGCCGCTTTTTTGCTTCTTGTGGCAATTTTAGGATATGATGCGCAAAACCCCGTTCGCGGGTTTTGCCGCGCGATGTCGCAGAAATTTATCTCTCCCCCTGTTTTCGAAAAGAAGAAAGTCGATCATGTCAAAGGCTCAGAAAAAAAACAGCACCAAATCCGCCAGTGCATCAGCAAAAGGCAAATCAGCAATGCCTGCGAAAAAGAATGCCAAAACGGCGGTGAAGGCTTCCGTCAAAATGCCCGCACGCAAAGGCAGCGCGAAAGTTTCTAAATTTGCCGATATGTTTTTTGCGCAAGTCCCCGCCGAAGACATCGCCGGTTTTTCCGCAGTGGAATTGAACCTGATTGCTGCATCCATGCAGGGATGGGCGCAAAACCGCAAACCCGGCCAGCATAAATTGCGCGTGTTCAATCCGGATGCCAAACGCGACGGATGGGCAGTTCCTTGCACCGTGATCCAGATCGTCAATGACGACATGGCCTTCATCATCGACTCTGTCACGTCCGAACTGACATATCAGGGCATGAATATCGACCTGCTGCTGCACCCGATTTTGAACGCCAGCCGCGACAAATCCGGCGCGTTGCAAGACCTGCAGTCAGGCAAGGCGGTGTCCGCGGGTTATGTCACGGAATCCATGGTGCATTTGCATCTGGAACAAACGCTGTCCGCCGATACATGTGAAAAACTGGCAACGGCGCTTGACCATACCCTGCGCGATGTGCGCAGTGCGACGGGCGATTGGCGCAAAATGCTGGTGCGTATTGATGACATTCTTGGCGCGACCGACGAATTTGCCAAAGGCCACGACGCGGCCGATGTAAAAGAAGCCGAAGAATTCCTTGCCTATATCAAGGCAAACAACTTTACCTTCCTCGGCTACCGCCAATACGGTTTTACATCGCGCAAAGAAGGCGCCAGCCTTGAAGTCGTCAAAGGCTCCGACCTCGGCGTCTTGAAAGGCGGGCAAAAGCTCGGCTTTGGCGAAGACATCAGCGGCGCGAAGATCGAACTTCTGGCCGAAGCCCGCTGGCCCGTGATGGTCAGCAAGCTGATCGAACAATATGCCGCCGTGCACCGCCGCGTGCCGCTGGATGCCGTGGGTGTCAAAATCCTTGGCCGTGACGGCAGCTTGCAGGGTATGCATCTGTTTGTCGGTTTGTTTACGTCCAGCACCTATTCATGCCGCACCAGCGAAGTGCCGATTGTGCGCCAGAAAGTGGCGGAGACGATTGCCCGCGCCGGTTTTATCAAAGGATCCCACGACGCCAAGGCGCTGGAACATATCCTTGAAAAAATGCCGCGCGATGAATTGTTCCAGGCTTCACCGGAAGACGTTGACCGTTTGTCCTTGGGTATTCTGCGTTTGCAGGCGAAACAGCGCATTGCGCTTTTCACCCACATGGACCCGATGAAGCAATATATGTCCTGCCTGCTCTATGTGCCGCGCGACCGTTACAACACGCGTTTCCGTTTGCAGGCGGCGCGTATCCTTGAACACGGATACCGTGGCCGCGTGGTCAATTATTTCACCACGCTGGATGATAGCCCGCTCGCGCGTTTGCTCTTTACCGTCCTGCTCGAAGACGGTGCGGAGGAAGGATACGATCAAGGCTATATCGAAGCGCAGTTGATCGAACTGGGCCGCGAATGGGATGAACGCTTGAAACAGGTGTTGATTTCCGCCCATGGCCGCGCCAAGGGCAGCGAACTTGCCTTTACCTTTGGCCGCGCCTTCACCACCGCCTATCATGAATCCATTCATGTCGGCAACGCCGTGCATGACATCCGCCATCTGGATGACATGGTGAAAACGGGCGAAGATATCCGCGTTGATTTTTACCGTCTGCAAGACATGGCAGCGGGTGAGATGCACCTGAAGGTCTATCACCGCGATACGCCCGTGCCGCTGTCCGACATTATGCCGGTTCTGGGCAATATGGGGCTTCAGGCCGTATCCGAAATGCCGTATGAAGTGCGCCCGTTCGGATACAACGGTTCCATCTGGATCCACGACTTTAAATTGACCGGCGCCGAGGATATTGACCTGGATGCGGTTAAGGACAATGTGGAAAGCACGTTCCTGCACGCATGGCACGGTCATGCCGAAAATGACGGGCTGAACCAGCTGGCTTTGCGCGCGAATTTGCATTGGCGCGAAACCCTGATTTTGCGCGGATACAGCGGGTATATGCGTCAGGCGCGTTTCCCCTACAGCCGTGTTTATGTGGAACAGGTGCTCAGCAGCTATCCTGCGATTGCGCGTGCGCTGGTCGATTTCTTCCGTGCCATGCATGACCCCAAGGCGGGAAAAAATGTTGATGCGAAGGCCGCGGGCGATAAAATCATCGACCTGTTGCAGGGCGTGCAAAAGCTTGACCACGACCGCATTTTGCGCAATTTCAAAATGCTGATCGAACATACGCTGCGTACCAATTTTTACCAGACAGATGAAAATGGTGCGGCCAAGCCGTGCCTCGCTTTCAAACTGGACAGCAAGAATATCGAAGGTATTCCGCTGCCCCGTCCACATGTAGAAATTTTCGTTTATTCCGCCCGTGTCGAGGCCGTGCATTTGCGCGGTGGTGAAATCGCCCGCGGTGGTACGCGTTGGTCTGACCGTCATGACGATTTCCGCACCGAAATTCTGGGGCTCTTGAAATCGCAGCAGGTTAAGAACACTGTCATCGTGCCCGTGGGTGCGAAGGGCGGTTTTGTTGTGAAACAGCCACCGCAAACCGGCGGGCGCGAGGCTTATCAGCAAGAAGGCATCGCCTGCTATAAGCTCTTTGTCCAGTCTCTGCTGGATTTGACCGATAACACGGTCAAAGGCAAAGTGGTACGCCCGCAAAACGTGGTGTGCCATGATGGCGTCGATCCCTATCTGGTGATGGCGGCGGACAAGGGCACGGCAACATTCTCGGATATTGCGAATGGTTTGTCGCTTGACCATGGCTTTTGGCTGGCGGATGCCTTTGCATCCGGCGGTTCTGCCGGTTACGATCACAAAAAAATGGGCATTACCGCGAAAGGCGGATGGGAATCCGTCAAGCGTCACTTCCGTGAAATGGGCAAGGATATCCAGAAAGAGCCTTTCACTGTTGCCGGTGTGGGCGACATGGGCGGCGACGTTTTCGGCAATGCGATGCTGCTGTCCAAACAGATCAAGCTGCAATTCGCCTTTAACCACGTGCATATTTTCTGCGATCCGGAACCGGATACAGAAAAGAGCTTTGCGGAGCGTCTGCGCTTGTTCAAAAACCGCGGCGGATGGGATTCCTACGACCAGTCCCTGCTGTCAGCCGGCGGTGCGATTTACGAACGTTCGGCAAAATCCATCAAAGTATCGGCACAGGTTAAAAAACTTCTGGGGCTTGAGCGTGATACCTTGTCGCCGGACGATCTGATGGCGGCAATTCTCAAGGCTGAAGTCGAGTTGATGTGGTTCGGCGGTATCGGCACCTATATCAAATCGTCACGCCAAAGTCATGCGGATGCCGATGACAAGTCCAACGATGCCGTGCGGATTGACGGCCGTGACATTCGCGCGCTGGTGGTGGGCGAAGGGGCGAACCTTGGTTGCACGCAGCTGGGCCGCGTTGAATATGCACGCAAAGGCGGGCGTATCAATACGGACTTTATTGATAACTCTGCGGGTGTGGATTGCTCGGACCATGAAGTAAATATCAAAATCCTGCTCAGCGATGTGATGGGCCGGCGCAAAATGTCGCTGCCGGCGCGTAACAAGCTGCTGGAAAGCATGACGGATGATGTATCCGCACTTGTCCTGCGCGATAATTACCAGCAAACGCAGGCACTCAGCATGCAGGAAATGCTGGCGCAGGAACATGTCAACCTGCATGCCGAATTGCTGCGTGACCTTGAAAAGGCAGGATTGATCAAACGCGCTCTCGAAGGTTTGCCGGACGATGAAACCTTCGCCCGTATGGCGCGTGACGGTCAGGGGCTGACGCGTCCCGAACTGTCGATCCTGATGTCCTATGTTAAAATCGTGCTGTACCAGCGCATTCTGGCTTCTGACATTCCGGATGCGCAGGAAATGGAAAGCCTGTTGTTTGAATATTTTCCCAAGGCGCTGCAAAAATATGCCGATGAAATCCGCGCGCATAAACTGCGCCGTGAAATTATCGCCACGCAGATTGTCAATACGCTGGTTAACCGCATGGGCTCTGTTTTCGTGGCGTCGCGTGTAGCCAAAACCGGCGAGCGCGAGGAAGAAGTCATCAAGGCCTTCCTCGTCGTGCAGCAGGCTTATGGCCTGGATGATATCTGGCAGAAAATCGAGGCGCTTGATAACCGCGTGCCGTCACACGTGCAGATTTCCGCCCTCAAGGGAGTCTATACGGTTGTGAAACGTGCAGTGACGTGGTTCCTGCGCTATGGCGGTGAAAATCTGGATGTCGGGGCAGAGGTAGAAGCCTTCCGTCCGGGGATTGAAAAACTGCGTAAATCCCTGCGCCAGATGGTGCCGGACAATGTGCGCGTTTCGCTGGATATCAGCAGCCAGAAACTGTCCGAAACCGGCATGCCGGCCGCGATTGCGGGCGATATTGCGGTGATGAAACTGCTGTCTTCTGCCAGCGATATTGTGGATATCAGCCGCAAATCCAAAGCGGATGTGGCGGAAATTGCCCCCGCGTATTTCCTGGTGGGCGAACGTCTGGGGCTGGACTGGCTGCGCCAGCAAGCATCGGGCATCGTGCCGGCCAACCCGTGGCAGGCGCGTGTGATGGGCGGATTGATGGATGACTTCTTTATTCATCAGGCATCCATCACGGCGGCTGTTTTCCGTGGCCGTAAATCGCGTGCAGATGCAAAACAGATCGAACAATGGTTTGTCAGCCGCGCCGACCTTGTGTCCAAAATTGTGCAAATGGTGGACGAATTGCGTGCCCAGCCGAAGGTCGAGCTGGAAATGCTGGTATTGGTCAGCCAGCGCATTGGCCAATTGGTGCATGTGGTTTAAACCACGGTACATATAATAACGGAACAGGGCGGTTGCCGTTTTGCGGCTGCCGCCCTGTTCTTTTTATCCCTGTTTCCCGCTTACCATTTTTGCGGCGCCACGTCGCGCACGTGCAGCGCGACCTGATTGCCTGCGGCGTTATAGGCCAGGCTGTCAAAACTGACGCTGCGTGCGCGGGCAATGCCGCGCCCGTGCGTATCGCGTGCGCGGGCAGGGTCTATGCTGGTCCATGACTTCCAGTCAAACCCCGGGCCAGGGTCGGTGATGACGTTTAATTCCCCCTCCG
>JAVEWI010000107.1:0-6312 GCA_034004625.1 Bdellovibrionales bacterium | reverse complement strand
GATGGTGACGGTTCTGGTGCCGTTTACGGTTATTCTTATTTTGCTGATGCCGTGGGTATTGCATGTGGTGGCGCCGGGTTTTGGCAGCACGCCGGAGCGTTATGACCTTGCGCTTGAAATGTCGCGGGTAACTTTTCCTTATATTTTGCTGATGTCGCTGACGGCGCTTTTGGGCGGGGTGATGAATTCATTCGACCGTTTCGGTCCCTTTGCCGCGGCGCCGATGCTGTTTAATATTTCTTTGATTGTGGCCTTGTTTGCCTTTACGCCTTTTGCGGGTTCTGCCGGTCATGCCTTGTCCTGGGGCGTTGTTCTGGCGGGGGTTTTGCAACTGCTCTGGCTGCTTTATGCCGCGCGGCGCATTGGCGTTATTTTAAAATGGCGCCGCCCGCGTTTGACGCCGCATATCCGCCAGTTGTTCCGCAAAATGGGCCCCGGTGTTTTTGGCGCGGGGATTGCGCAGATCAATCTTTTTATCGACATGGTTCTGGCGTCCTTGCTGCCCATTGGCGCGATTTCGTATTTGTATTACGCGGACAGGCTGTATCAATTGCCGCTGAGCGTGATCGGGATTGCGATTGGCACAGCCTTGCTGCCCATGCTGGCGCGCGCGTTGAAATCGGACGAACCGCAGGGCGCCACGCGTTTGTTTAACAAAGCGATTGAAATCAGCTTGCTGTTGGCTATGCCAGCCACCGTGGCCTATCTGGCTGTGGGTGATACGATTGTGGATATTCTTTTTATCCGTGGCGCGTTTAACGAAAATGACGGCTTGCAGGCAGGATATGTGCTCATGGCCTATACGCTTGGCTTGCCGGCATTTATTGTGGCGCGGGTTTTCAGCACGGTTTTCTTCGCGCATGGTGATACGGCAACGCCAGTGAAATACGCCGTCGTCTGCGCGGTCATGAATACGCTGCTGGCTGTGGCCTTGTTGCAATATTTCCAGCATGTGGGAATCGCATTGGCCACGGGGCTGACGGCTTGGGTCAATCTGGGGCTATTGCTGCACGGATTGCGGAAAAGGAAGATGGCTGATTTTGCCGCAAATTCCGTAAAACGGTCTTTTCTTATTTTTGCCGCTTCTGCCGTGATGGGCGGGGTGCTTCTGGCCATGGAATATTGGGTTATGCCGTATTTTATGGATAGGGGCGAAGTCTGGCGTTTGACATCTTTGGGGGGACTGGTCGTGACCGGTGCGGCGATCTATGGGGGTATCTTGTACTTCATGGGCATTTTAACGCCGCAAATGGTGAAAGACCTATTCCCAAAACGTAAAAAACAAGACACAATTGGAGACGTCCAGCAGTTTGGACAGTAGAGGAGTTTTAGAATGCGTCACATGTTCCGCGCCGCCGTGGTTGCAGCAGCTTTGGTCATCGGGTTCAGCCCCGCGGCCAAGGCAGATACCTTCGTCTGGAAAGACGTACCGCACGGCTATACCATTTCCTTCCCTGACAGCTGGACTATGCAGACGGAAGACAATCCCTATACCCGTATCCGCATCGCGGGGCCTTTGGGGCATGAACTTCCGACGTGCCGCCTGCAGGTGCAGGATGATGGTCGTCTCAAGATTTATCCCAAGCGTCTGATGGACGAAGCCGTTGCCGAAACTTTGACCCAGGATTATTGGGAAAAAGAAACCGGCCAATATCTGGACGCCCAGATTACGGCTTATTTCTCTCCTGCATCTTTGGGTGACAAGGGCGATGCCACTGCCATTCAAGTCGGCTTCAAACAGCTTGACCAGCAAGGCAACCCGATCGCCATGCATGGCGTAATGATTTCCAGCATCTATGGCGGCAAGCGTTACGTGGGCAGCTGCTCTTCGCGTGCGGAAAATTACGAACGCTGGGCGGATCTGTTCATGAGCATCCTCGGCTCCGTCCAATTCGACGACCGCTATACGATTTATCCGACGGGCTACTACCGCAACTTCCTGGCGGATCCGAAGCTGCATTTGCCGCGCGTCAAGCCGGGTATTGTTAACCCGAAAGGCAAAATCTTCCCGTCCAGAGAGTCCGTTCTGAACAACTAAAAAGATACATACGCAAATGACGGTTTTGTCCTATTGCGGAGAAATGGTCCGGAAACATGATCCGGACCGTTTTCTTTTGAGCCTTTACGCACCGGCTGCGCTGCGTGAATCGCTCTTTGCGCTTTATGCTTTCAATCACGAAATCGCCAAAACGCGTGAAGTCGTGACGGAAACCCAGCTGGGCCTGATCCGCCTGCAATGGTGGCGCGATGCGCTGGCCGGTTATTACGAACGCGGCGATGTATTGAAACATCAGGTGCTGGAGCCTTTGTGCGAAGCCATCCGCGTGCATAACCTGCCGCGTGATTTGTTTGACGCGCTTGTCTATGCCCGTGAATTCGATCTGGAAGACCTTTTGCCCAATACGCTGGACGGCATGGTGAAATACGCCACGTTTACCCATGCGCCGCTGGTGGCTTTGTCTTTGGCGGTGATGGGCGAAACGGCGTTGCAGGCGGATATAGACGCGGTGGCGGCGGGATATGCCATGGCGGGGCTCTTGCGTGCCTTGCCTGTGCATTTGCGCCAGCGCCGCTGTTATCTGCCCGAAGACCTGATCCGCGCGCAGGAAATATCCGTATATGATTTATACGATAGCAGCGCGGTTGAAAAATTGCCGCCGATTGTCTGGGCGGTGACAGAGGAAGCGCAGCGCCAGACGGCATTGATGTCAAAAGGCGCGCCCAAAAGCCTCTGCCGCATGGCAAAACTGTCGCGCATGTACCAGGCGCAGATTTTATATGCAAACGGCAATGTTTTCGCACCTGCCATGGCAGTGCCGCCGTTGCTGCGTGAAATACGTTTGCTGTTTGTCTGATACGGTTTCGGATTTATTTGGCGGGTATTATTTGCGCCGCCCGCGCCATGGGGGATAATTCCTGCGGTAGGGGCGCATCGGTTTTTTCGTACACAAAAACGTTGGTATCGTAAATGCCGCCGACAATTTCCTGTCTGCACGGCAGCCAATGCGGCATGTAAAAGGTAGAGCTGATAATTTCCGCGCCGTTTTGCATTTCACTGTGCAATTTCGGCTCCAGCTGCGCCATATGCGGATTGGACAAATAACACAGAACCACATCGACATCGCGCATGTCATGGTCGAAAAAATTCTTTTTGACGAAACGCAGGTTTTTCAATTTCGGGTGCAACCGCTGGCGCAGTTTTGCAAACAGCAGCGGCATCAACGACCCTTCAAACCCGATGACCTGCGCATCCGGATACATTCTGGCGACCGCAATGGCAATACCGCCCCAGCCGGATCCCAGTTCCGCAATTACTTTGGGCGCGGGGTGCCGGATATTGCCGATCATCGCCTTGCGCGTTGATGCGGGCGTGGGCATGGGGGATACTTTCATGCTGCGCTGGTAATATTCATTGAAACCGACAACGGCCAGCAGCCCGATGGTGATAAGACCGTAGAGGAATGTCAGCATGGTAAAACTTTCCAAAGGACGCGGTTGTTAATCACGCCGCCGATTTATACAGCGCCGTCCACTTGTCAAAATCGGCTAGCGCACGCAGGCTCATGGCTTTTTTGCGGTCTTTGCTGTCCACTTTTTTGCGGCCTTCACGCAGCAAGGCGGTTTCGTCTTCCATCGGCGGGAAAAGGCCGAAATTCACGTTCATGGGCTGGAACGTATCCGCATTCGCGCCCGTGGTGATGTGGTTGAGCAGCGCGCCCATGGCTGTGGTGGCGGGGGGCGTGGTGGCTGTTTGTCCCAATGCCTCGGCCGCGGCAAAACGTCCGGCCATCAACCCGACGGCGGCGCTTTCGACATATCCCTCGCATCCCGTGATTTGTCCGGCAAAACGCAGGCGCGGCATGTTTTTCAATTTCAATGTCGGGTCGAGCAATTTGGGGCTGTTGATGAATGTATTGCGGTGAATGCCGCCAAGACGCGCGAATTCCGCGTTTTCCAAACCGGGGATCATGCGGAAAATGCGCGTTTGTTCGGCATATTTCAATTTGGTCTGAAACCCCACCATGTTGTAAAGCGTGCCGAGCGCGTTATCCTGCCGCAACTGCACCACGGCCCAGGGGCGGGGAAATTCGGTTGCGCGCGGGTTGGTCAGCCCCACGGCTTTCATGGGGCCCCAGCGCAGCGTATCCGGCCCGCGGTCTGCCATGACTTCGATCGGCAGGCAGCCTTCGAAATAGGGGGTGTTTTTTTCCCATTCCTTGAATTCTGTTTTTTCCGCCGTGCGCAGGGCTTCGATAAAATCGTAATATTCTTTTTTCTCCATCGGGCAATTGATGTAATCCTTGCCCGTGCCGCCGGGGCCCGGTTTGTCGTAGCGGGATTGAAACCATGCGATGTCGAAATTGATGCTGTCTGTAAAAATAATCGGCGCAATCGCGTCAAAAAACGCCAGATGATCTTCCGCCGTCAATTTGCCGATGGCTTCGGTCAGGGCGGGTGACGTCAAGGGGCCGGTTGCAATAATAACGCTGTCCCATTCTTCGGGCGGCAATCCGGCAATTTCGCCGCGTTCTACCGTAATATTCGGGTGCGCGTTCAGCCGCGCGGTGACGTCGGCGGAAAAAGCATCGCGGTCAACGGCCAAGGCTGATCCCGCGGGCACTTTATGCTTGTCGCCTGCGGACATGATGATGGAATTGGCGCGGCGCATTTCTTCGTGCAGCAGGCCGACGGCGTTATATTCCCAATCATCCGACCGGAAGGAATTGGAGCAAACCAGTTCGGCAAAATCCTGCGTTTGATGCGCATCGGTTTTGCGCACGGGGCGCATTTCGTGCAGCACGACCTTGACGCCGGCTTCGGCAATTTGCCATGCGGCTTCTGATCCCGCCATGCCGCCGCCGATGATATGTACTGTCTTGGTCATTTTGAAATCTCCGGTTTATTCAAAGCGCGGGAATTGTTCGGGGCACAGGGCCGTATCGCGCATGTAATTTTCGTGCGAGTCAACTTCGCTGTTTTTCTTGTGGCGTTCGGCCAGCATTTTTTCCTGCAACGGTTTCAATCCGGCGGTCAGTTTTTGCGCAACCGTTTCATATTCCTGTTGCAGGTTATCGTTGGGAATGGGGCCCACAGGACGCAGGCCACGTACGGCAATTTCCAATTCGCGGCGGACATCTGCCGCAAATTTTTCCATGATGCGCAGATCGGTTTTTTCGTGGCGTTTTTCATGCGCCATGGTGGCGCTGTAACGGCATCCCATCAATTTGAAATCTTCCGCGATATAAATCGTATTTTCATAGATGATTTCATAGTTAAAAGCGGTGGGCATAAAACATGTGTTGTCATCCCCGCGTGGCAAACGCACGATGGGCATTTCATACCGCATGCGGATACTGCTTTCGTTCAGGCCGCCGACCATCCAGTTGGCTTCGGTCGCCAATGTGGTCGATGTTTCTTCCGCATTGCCGCTGCTGCGCATTTTTTGTGTCATTGCCTGTGATGTGATGTGTTTGACCACAGGATTTTCTTTATGCGTAAATGTCACGTTTACCTTGACGGCAACAGGTGGCGGGCAGGCGGCGGCGGGCACCGCGCACATGAACAGTGCCGCACAAAACGCAGCCCCGAAAGCTGCCGCATGAAAACCGGAGAAAGAAGGAAAAAAAGACATTTTAAAATTCCGGCTGCAATAATGTGTTGTTGTGTTACGGGCGGATGGTGATGGGCGTGCGGTCGGTGACCAATTCCCACATTTCTTTTATTTCCTTGTCTGTCACAGCGATGCAGCCGTTGGTCCAATCGGTTTTGGTATTGTATTTCCACCACATCCAGCCTTTGCCATTGGGCATGCCGTGGATAAAAATATCACCGCCAGGGCGCTGGCCGCGTTTTTTGGCTTCCGCGCGGTCTTTATTGCTGGGGTAATTGATACGCAGGGACAGATGGTATTCGCTATTGGGGTTGCGGGCGTCAATCATATACCGGCCTTCGGGCGTGCGGTTGTCGCCTTCGTATTGTTTGTGGCCCAGCGGGTTTTTGCCCAGCGCAATGCGGTAACTGCGCACGATATTGCCGTACTTGTCGTGCAATTCCATGCGGCGTTCGCTTTTGAATACAACAATGGCGGCCACGGCTTGCGGCTGCGGTGCCATGCCGGGGGGCGGGTTCAGGCTTTCGGCAGCGCGAACGGGCAACAGCAGCAAACAAAAGAGCGCTGATATGAAAATCAGAAAGGTATGTGCTTTTTTCGTCATGCCCACAACATACCGCGATTTTGGAAAAAATAAACCCTCTTCAACCATCGGGCAGAGAGGTTTTTATGCGGGCGCGGCGCCCGTAGGGATACAAGTG
>JAVEWI010000106.1:0-6324 GCA_034004625.1 Bdellovibrionales bacterium | reverse complement strand
AAAGTGAAAGCAATCTTAACAATTGCCGGAAACCTGCGCCCAGTTTAGCATATTTCCATGAACAAGCCAGAAGCATTATTAATTAATGATATACAACAAGGATTTATGAAGAACGGGGCGGAAGCGGTCATAGACCCGATTGCCACCTTGGTGGAATCATGGCCGCAAGACCGGCTTTTTTACCTGCGTTACCGTAATTATCCCGGCAGCCTTTTTGCCCGCCATCTGGATTGGCACGAATTCATGACGTCGGGGCAGGTGGATATCGTACCCAAGGTCTATGTCGAAGGCGCTCCGGTTTTTGAACATTACGGCTACCGGCCGCCCGATACCTTGATCGAGGTTTTGAGCGGATTCGAAACCGTGGGGATTTGTGGCGTGGATACCGATGCCTGTGTGATGGCGGCGGTTTTTGCCCTGTGGGATGCGGAAATCCGCCCTGTGGTTCTGGCGGATTACTGCATGTCTTCAGGCGGGCGGTCATTTCACAATGCCGCGCTGGATCTGATGCTGCGTCAATTCGGGACGGACGGTATCCTGCGCGGGCGGATTTAACCCGCGCCGCACCCTTGATGAAAAGCTTTTACCATTCCCAGGTAATGCTGCCCGCCACGCGGTTGCTGCACAGGTTGTCGCAGCGGCTGTCGGAAATATTCGTGCCGTAATAACGCACATCCAGCGTAAAGGGGGCGTAGGTATAGGCAAAACCGGCAGAATAATCAGTGTAATCCTGTACGCCGAAACTGTCGTTATCTTCCACCCACTGGCGCCCGATATGCCCGACAAGGCTCAGGCCTTCAATCGGTGCAACCGGTACATCGGCGGTGGCGGTGGCATAGACGGCATTGCCGGAATCGGCAAAGAATTCGGGGGAATAGTAAACGGTGCCGCCCAGTGTGGCGATGTCATTGGGCAAAGATGCCTCGTATCCCGCGATGAATTCGTAATGGTCATAGTCGAGCGAACTATCCGCGCCCGGATACCAGTAATAGGCCGCGCCCAGTGTCATGGCGCCGGGGCCGAGGTCAAAGCTGTAAGTCAGGTAAAAATCCACCTCTACCTTGGCTTCCCAGCTGTCGTTATAATCCACGTTGGAAGCCCAGATTTCCGCTGCCCAGCCGCTGTCATGCGACAGAACCGTGCCGCCCTGCAACGCAGGTTTATTGTCGGAATCGGAAAAACCGCGGGTCATATATTCACTGGCCAGCGTGACAGAGCCAGAAAGGCTCCAGGGGCTGGCGGGGGTGCTGTCTGCGGCATCTTCGGCATAAACGGGGGCGGTGGTCAGCATCAGCGCGGCAAGAACAAAAACGCTGCGGCGGAAAAGGGTTTTATTCAAAACGGGCATTAAAAAACTCCAAGGGTTAAAATCGCTGGGGTTTGAAATCGCTGGTTCGAGTATAGCGGTTGCGGTGGATTTGGCGTGAAAAATGTTTATTTCGATAAAGTGGCGTTGCGCGGTTTTGCTGCTGCCAGTCGCCGCCTGCTGTGTTAATCTTCACGCCTGCGGCATTGCCGCATCAGGGTTAGGCCACATCAGGCCGGACAAGGGAAGCCTTCATGAATATGATCGAAGTCAAAAATCTCAATTTCGATTACCCGGGCAAACGTGTGCTGCATGATGTCAGCTTCACGATTGCCAAGGGCAGCGTGACGGCTTTGGTCGGGCCCAACGGCGCGGGCAAGACAACATTGCTGCGCTGTCTGGTGGCGCTGGACCGCCCGCATAGCGGCGTGATTACCGTGGGCAATATCAATGTCACGGAAAACCCGCGTGCCGTGCACCGGCAAATTGGCTATCTGTCCGATTTCTTTGGCTTGTTCAACGACCTGACCGTGCGTCAGTGTTTGACCTATATGAGCTGGTCGCAGCAGGTGGAAACAAAAAACGTTGCAGCGCATGTGGAAAAAATCGCGCGCGATGTGATGATTGATAACATGCTGGATCGCAAGGCGGGCGTCCTGTCGCGCGGGTATCGCCAGCGTCTTGGTATCGGTCTTGCCCTGATCCATGATCCGGAGCTGATTATTCTGGACGAGCCTGCATCGGGAATGGATCCGGAAGCGCGCATACAGTTGTCGCAATTGGTGCGTGCCTTGCGCGCGCGCGGCAAAACGATGATTGTGTCATCCCATATCCTGAACGAACTGGAAGATTACTGCACCGATATGCTGATTATCCGCGACGGCCGCGTGGCAGACCA
This sequence comes from Bdellovibrionales bacterium, assembly GCA_034004625.1. Taxonomy (GTDB): domain Bacteria; phylum Pseudomonadota; class Alphaproteobacteria; order Micavibrionales; family UBA2020; genus UBA2020. Next base: position 4,120 of record JAVEWI010000106.1, on the reverse strand, counting down.
TGTATTGCTCAGCGACCATGCGCAGAAAAACCAGCGTGTGCTGCATATATCCTTGCGCGGCGGTGCGGCGGCGCACCAGGCAGCCTTGCTGGCGCAGTCCGGCGTTGTATCGGCGGCGGTTGAGGGTGATGTCGCCACCTGCCGGTTCGACGGCGACGATACCGCGCAGCAATCCCTGCTGGCTGCATTGATGGCGGCTGGTTTGCCTGTTTACAATTTTGCAGCGGAACAGCATTCGTTGCAGGATGCCTATATGCGTGCGACTGACAAAGAAGCGGCAGCAAGCGAAGGAAAAGGCGCATGAACAAATATGTCCTGAGCCCCGAGTTTCACCGCCAGATCTGGCTGCGTTTTTCATGGCTGCGCGTTTTGTTTGTGCCCGTCGCGCTGCTGTGCATTATTTACTGCCATTACATGATTTATAACGATGACTGGGCGTCAATTACGGCGGGCCGTTTGCTCTGGGTTTATTTTGTGTTGGTCGCCATCTGGGGTAATCACGAAGCCGCCAATACATTGCGCGATGAAGTGCGCGCCAATACGTGGGATATGCAGCGGTTGACCCCGCATGGGCCTGCCTCGCTTATTTTCGGCAAGCTTTTCGGTACGACGTCTTTTGTCTGGTATGCGGGCTTGCTGGTTTTGCTTGCGGCCCTGGGGCTGCATTACGTGGGTGGTGCGTCTCAGATTCCTTTTGATGGCTTGATGCCGCCCCTGGATGACATCGCAAAGCTGTCTTTGCGGCACACCGTCACGCTGCCCAATATCGCCATGGCCGGATTTTTTATGGTGATGGCGGGCGTGCTTGGGCATGCGCTGGCTTTTTTGATTTCTTTTGACGGTATGGTGGGCAAGGTTGAAGCCGATCCGCGCAACCGCCGGCCGCGTACTGTCATGGCCTTTGTGGCCGGTTTTTGTGCCAGCTGGTTTTTGATCAGCAAGCTGGGCATGCCGCTGCTGGAAAATGGCCGCGCTTTTGGCTGGCTGCGGGAAATTAACTGGTATCATCTGCGTATGCCGACCGAAGATTTCGTGGCAGTGGGCGCTGTATTCTTTACCTTCTGGGCGCTGGTCGGTTTGTGGCGCCTGGCCAAGGCGGAAATGATGTATCCGCTGACGCCTGTTTACTGGTTTACCGGCGTTGCGGCCATATCGCTGTTTCTGGGCGGTCTGGCGTTTGAACCACGCATGGCGACGCGCGGGTCTATTTTTGAAGATTACCGCCAATATGCTTTCCCGTTCTATGTTTTCACATCCACGCTGGCCGCGACTTATTACGCCATGCTGGCGGGGGCGGGGGATTTGCGCCGTTATGGCCGTATGATGGAGGCATTGCGCAGCCGTCTGTGGCGCAAGGTTTTTGAAAACCTGCCGCAATGGCTGGCCTCGCTTGTGCTGGTCGCGCTGGCCTATGTTTTTGTTTTGCAGGTGGTGTCGAAACCCGTGGACAATATCGGTGCGCTGTTTGTAAAGCCGTCCATGTATATTTCACTGGCAAGTTCGCTTGTTTTGTTTGCGCTGCGTGATGGCCTTGCCATGCATGTCATCACGGCGCTCTCGACCAGCGCCAGCCAGAAATTTGAACGGGGCGCTTATTACGTGCTGGTCTATTTCCTGCTGCCCGCCGTGCATTTGACGATCGAGCTTAAAAACATGGTGGTTAACCCCATGCGTTTTCTGTCGATTGCGCAGGGGGAAGGCGTGTTTCATCCCGTCATGTATTTAGGCTGGTATTACCCCAATATTTTCCCGGGTTTTATTTTTGGCGTTTTGCCGGTTTTGGTGCAAATCGGTTTTATCTGTATCGTTTATCTGGTTTTGCGTCCCAAGGATAAAGTGCTGGCGGATGCGCATAAAAAGCCGCCCCGGAAAACCCCCCGCAAATTCGAAGTGGAAGAGGATGTAACATGGACGTCGTGATGCGCGTGAATATGGCGGAAGCCGCAAAAACCCCACCGCAAAAACCGCCCAAGCGCGCGCTGGTGCATCCTTTGCTGGATTTCTGGCTTTTGGGCGGGCTTTCTTTTGTCGGTCTGGGCATTATGTGGCTGGCGGTCGAGGTCATGCAGTTCAACATCGGCGACCGTGTGCCGTGGTGGGCTTATTACGCGGCCTTTGCCGTCAATTACCCGCACTTCGCCTATTCATACCAGCTGTTTTATAAAAACTACGTCGGGCGTTTGACCGACCCCGATACCGGATGGGGCAGCCGTGTGCGTTTGTCCATTGCGGGCATTATTGTACCCATGCTGATGATCGGCTATTTCGTGCAGGCGGGGATGTTGCAAGACCGCGAGCTTCTGGCCTACGGCGTATCCGCCATGCTGTTTTTTGTGGGCTGGCACTACGTCAAACAAGGCTATGGCGTTTTGATTACTACATCCGTTTACAAGGGCATTTTTTACGGCCTGTGGCAAAAACGCGCGCTTTACCTGAATGCCTATGCCATCTGGGCCTATGCATGGCTCAAAGCCAACGTCATGCTGGCGCAGCATAATTATTACGACGTGTCTTATTACACCATCGACCTGCCGCGCGTATGGATGACCTATGCCGGATGGCTGGTCGTGGTGACATCCGTGATTGCAGCGGCGGTTATTCTTTGGGTCTGGCTCAAAGAGAGAAAAGGCATCACGCCCAGCGGCATTGTGGGTTATGCCAGCGCGACCTATTTCTGGGTTCTGTTGCCCCATGTGCATCCGCAGTTTTTCTTTTTCGTGCCTTTGTTCCATTCGCTGCAATATCTGCCGTTTGTGTATAAATTCAAAAAAAGCGAATTCCTGCACGAACAGCAGGCCATCCCGCCCGAGCTGGCCACGGCACGTCAAACGCGCTACATGCGTCTTGGCATGTTTATATTTGGCGGTTTTGCGCTGGGCGCTTTGTTTATGGATCTGGTGCCGGCGGCGATTGACACGGCGGTTGCCAATGACTGGATCCATTTCAGCCGGAACTATTTCATCGTCAGCTTCCTGCTGTTTATCAATATCCATCATTTCTTTATCGACAGCGCTTTCTGGCGCCGCGATAACAAGGAAGTGCAGCAATTCCTGTTCCGGGCTTGATTGGCAAAGACTTGATAAGACTGGCAACTTTTAAATTAAACCGCAGGCTTTGTGGTGCGTGATATAATGGTTACGTGGGCGGAAATGCCCGCGTAACAGGACTCCAGGACGGAGATGAGAACATGACCAATATCCTTTCCATGCTTTCCGGCGCCGCGGCGGGTAAAAACAATGCTGCGGTGACAAAAACCGCGCAGCGTGATTTGCTCGACCGTTTGGCAGCGCAAGACCCCGCCAAAGCCAAAGTTGCTGAAGAGCGCATGAATGTGGCTGAAGACGCCCTGCGCAAAATGCAGCAAATGCGGCAAGATCAAACAGCGGAACGCAAGGAAGCGGCGCGGCAAAAAATTGCCCGTATTAAGGCGCAGATACAGGCCATGAAAATGGCGATGAGCGGCGACCCCAAGGCCAATGCAAGACAATTGGCGCGTCTGGCGCGCGAACTTGCGAACGCCGCGCGTGAATTCCGTGGTGGTGGCGGTGATGTAGGTGCCATGACGTCCATGGCGCCCGCGGCTGGCGGCGCAACAGGCACTGCGGAGACGCAGGAAGCAACGGCACAGACGGCAGGGATAACGGGCGTTGCGCAAGCCGCGCCCGATGAAGCTTTGGATAATGCGGATAATACCGAGACGGCCGCAGAAGAAAATGATGCAGCGGCGGGCAGCACGGCAACGGCAGCCCCCCCATCCGCGGAAGACCGCGAAAACGGTACGCAGGAAGAAGACCGCGCCTTTGCCGAAGAGGTGCGCCGTTTGCAGCGTCAGATTAAATCCATGCTGCAGCAAGAAAAAAACAAGCTTGCCGAAGACGGAAAATCCGCCACCGATGGTACACAAGCCGCCGATGCCGCCCTGCGCGATGTGGAGCGGGAGGCGAATGCCATTGAAAACCCCCTGCCGACGCTCAATATTCAGGTCTAGGGCGCGCTCTAAACAGGCAGGGAGGCTTGCTTCTCGTGACAAACAAGGATTTCAGGCGAGGACATTTATGGCGGGCGTTGCCGCGGCGGTTTTCATGGTCTGGCCCGGCGTTGGTCTGGCGCAGCAGTCCCT
>JAVEWI010000105.1:0-6335 GCA_034004625.1 Bdellovibrionales bacterium | reverse complement strand
ATTAAAAAAGCCGTTTTCAAAGCTCACCGCCGCAAGTTTTTCAAACGTATCCTGACGGCCAGTGTTGCAGCCGCCGCCATATCCACCGGCACGCAATATTTTCCGGACACGGTCAGCACGCCGCTGAACAGCTATATGACCGGCCAAGGCCACGGCGCAAATTTCCACGACCATTTCCACGCGAACAACATCCGCGTTTATGACCGCTGGAACCCGCTATATCCTTTCCATCTGGCCGGTCAAAGCGTCAAGGTTGCCTGGCGTGAAGTGGATCAGGCCGATGACAGCGGCATGGCGAAGGCCTTCACCAAAGCCGTGGGCACGCCGATTGTTTATTATTCCATGCTGTTCAAAGGCATGGGCGATTTGTTGTCGCCGCATCCGCTGGATGCCTATTCTTTTTCCGGCACCACGCCGCATGCGGAACGCGATGTGTTTATCCGCCCGCCCAAGGCTGTTGACCTTGCCGATTTTATTGGCGATTTTTCCCGCGTGAACGGGAAAGAAATGACATTCAAAAACCAAACGGCAGAGCTGGAACGTGTTTTGTTCGAATACATCATGCTGCACGAAGCACGCCACGGGGATCAGGACAAATCCGCCGCCACGTCGCTGAACGAAGCCGATGCAGACCGTTATGCTTTTGACGTTCTGGCCGCACGCGGAAACAGCAAAGAACTGCTTGCCGAAACCCGTGACATCATCACCCACAGCCGCACCATGGCCAGCATTCTGGGTGGCGGCACGTCGCATACGACCAGCGTGGCCCTGCTGCGCCCCTATCAAACCCCTTATAACGCATATCGCGACAATGCGGCGTTGAACCGCCTGCATCTGGTTCTGGCCGATGCGGCATCCATGAATGCCGATGCATTCCCCGAAGACATGGGCCGCGGCAACCGTTTTATCTATCTGGCGATCGCGCTGAAAAAACAAGGCTTGGCCGAACACGACCCTGATTTGAAACTGGCGACAGATCTTTTCCTCAACGCCACTGTATTTTTTGACAAGGCATCCGGCGGCAAGATCATCGATAGAACATTCGATATCAACAAAATCGACATGGGGTATTTGCAGCAGCAATATAAACCGGTGGAAGACAAGTTGCAGCCCGCCAAAACATCCGCCGCCGCCCCGCGCCCGCGCGGTTAAAGCGGTGTCTTTATATCTACGGATGTAAAGATTACAGCAGCATTTCCCAGCGTTGTCCGACAAGCTCTCGGCCGAAACGGTGGTGGGGTTTTTCTTCGACCACGCGGAAACCTGCGTCTTCGAACATATCGCGCGCATGGTCATGCACGCTTTCCGTCCACATGGTAATTTTTTCGTAGCCCACATGACGGGCAAAACGGATGGCTTCGGCCAGCATGCCCTTGCCAATCCCCATATTGCGCGCTTCTGACGCCACAAACGGCAGGCGCAATTCCGCCACAATATCATCCAGCTTCACAAGGCAGAGAGACCCCACCATGCGTCCCTGCTGTTCCGCCAGCCACAAACGCTCACAAGCCGGATCAAAATTGCGGATAAATTCGGCGGTTTTTTCGGCAACCAGGGCTTCGAATTCTTCGTTCCATCCATAGTCACGCGCAAATTCCACGGCATGGGAATGAACGATCAACCCCATATCGCCGGGGCGGTGCGGACGCAGCGTCCATGGCGCAGCTTCGACTTCAGGCAGCGGCAAATCCATGCCCAGAATATCGCGGATCGTTCCCATGGCATCGACCAGCCGCGCTTGATCTTCCGCAGAAAGCGGTACAAGCATTTCGCGCAGTTGATGTCGTGCTTCGGTTGAAATACTTTCCGCAACACCCCACCCCTTGCGCGTTAATTGAATCGTGCGCTGCCGGCCGTCACGTTTGGATCTTTCTTTGGTAATCAAACCTTCGCGCTCGAACCCTTGCAGGATGCGGCTGATATATCCGCCATCCATGCGCATTTCGCGGCACAGCACGCTGGCGGTCACTGTTTTACGCAGGCTGATTTCGTTCAGCACGCGCACCTCCGCCAGCGAATAGGAGCTGCCGTAAATCTTTTCGGCCAGCACACCAATACGCTGCACATATATGCGGTTAAAACGGCGGATCTGCTCTATCCGCTGTTCCAGCTCGGGATCCAGATCTGGCAAAGGGTTTGCCAAGTACGGCTCACTTTCAAATAATCGAAGTTGAAAATCAGTTATTGCTATTATTTTAGGTCTATTAAGTAACCAGTATACCCAATGACTTTGTGATATGCCAATCGGTTACAGACTGATAAATACAATTTTATCATATTTTATGATAAGTTTAAAACTCCCCTTTTCTGAGCTCTTGAAATCAAAGGAAATATAAGGCTTAAAAAAGAATGCGCCGATGGGCAGAATCCCCGGCGCGCAATTTCATAATAACAATTCACCCCCACTCTTTTCCCCTTGCCGAGGTACCTGCATGTCTTCCGCCCTGACCGACCTGATTTTCGCTGACAGCCCCGCAGGCACCACCGGTATTGTGATGAAACGCATCAACCGCCACGGATTGGTCACGGGGGCCACGGGCACAGGCAAAACGGTTACGCTGCAAACACTGGCGGAAAACATGGCCAAGGCGGGCATCCCCGTTTTTGTGACAGACGTCAAAGGCGATCTTTCCGGCATTGCCCTGCCCAAGACGGCAGGCACGGTTTGCCCGCCCTGCGTGTTTTGGGATCTGGCGGGCAAGCACGGCCACCCCGTGCGCATCACCATTTCGGAATTTGGCCCCGTGTTGATGGGCGAGCTGCTGGACCTGTCTGCTGCACAGCGCGGCGTGCTGGAGCTTTGTTTCAAAGTCGCGGATGACGGCGGACTGATGCTCATCGACCTCAAAGACCTCCGCGCGATGTTGCAACATATTGCCGATAACGCCAAAGAGATCAGCCAGCAATACGGGCTTGTCTCCACCGCTTCGGTCGCGGCGATACAGCGCAGCCTGCTGTCGCTGGAAAACGAAGGCGCGGATAAATTTTTTGGCGAACCTGCCTTGCAATTGCACGACCTGATGCGCGTCACGGCGGATGGCAAAGGCCATATCAACGTTCTGCATGCCGCGGAATTGATGCAAAAGCCCAAGCTTTACGGCTGTTTCCTGCTATGGCTGCTGGCCGAATTGTTTGAACAAATGCCCGAAGCCGGTGATTTGCCCGTCCCGAAACTGGCATTGTTTTTTGACGAAGCGCATTTGATGTTCGACAGCGCGCCCAAGGCATTGCAAGACAAAGTCGGGCAGGTCATGCGCCTGATCCGGTCAAAAGGCATCGGCGTTTATTACATCACCCAAAACCCCGCGGATATTCCGGAAGATATTCAAGGCCAGCTGGGCAACCGTATCCAGCACGCGCTGCGCGCCTTCACGCCGCAGGAACAAAAAAAGGTCAAGGCTGCGGCAGATTCCCTGCGCCCCAATCCCGCATTCAATACATATGACGTTATCGGCACATTAAGCGTGGGCGAAGCGCTGGTATCCTTGATGGATGCCACCGGCGCGCCTACAGTGGTAGAGCGTGTGAAAGTCCGCCTGCCCGAAAGCCGCCTGCAACCGCTGCAACCGCATGAACGGCAGCAGATGATGATGACCAGCTCCGTTGCCGGAAAATACGATACAGCGATTGACCGCCATTCTGCTTTTGAAGCTTTGCAGGATCAAAAAACAGCCGCGGAACGCCAGCAGAACACGGCACGCCCGCCGCAGGGAAAACAGCCCGCACCCAAAACAACCACGCCCAAAGCACCCAAAACCGCCGGCAAACCGGGCCGCCCCAAAGACACCATCGTGGATACGATTGTGAAAACAACGGCACGGTCGGTCAGCTCCACCATCGGACGGCAGATCGGGCAAAGCATCCTGCGCGGCCTGATGGGTGCCATGACCAAAAAGAAATAACAAAAAAGAACCCAGCAATATCAACCCGCTGCACCACAGACGGGCAAAAAATCTTGTGCATCGCAGCATGATAAGTTACTCCTTTCCCGACCGCGAAAAAAACAAGGGAAAGATTTTTGGATATTCAAAGCCTCTACGCCTTCGTGGGTTTTATGCTCGCCGCCTATGCTGTTATCGGCAATGATTCCGCACAAACGCTCGGCACCTTCATCGCATCGCAAAGCCGCATTGTGAAATGGTATTGGCTCTGGGCCGCCACAGCGGCGGTGCTTGCCTGCACCCTGACCTATAGCTGGATTGCCTATGACGGCGATATTTCATTCGGCCGTCTGGCGCGTATTCCGCCTGTGAGCCTTGAGTGGTATCACGCCGCCGCGCCGCTGGGGCTTTTGGTGCTGACACGTCTTGGCATTCCGGTTTCCACCACGTTTTTGGTGCTATCCACTTTTGCCTCCGGCCTGCTGCTCAAAGACATGCTGGTCAAAAGCTTTATCGGATACGGCGTTGCCATCGTCACCGCCTATCTTATCTGGCTTGTCCTGTCTCGTTATATCAACGAAAAATTCAATACGGTCAAAAAAGAACACCGCCTGCATTGGCGCGTGGCGCAATGGCTTTCCACGGGGCTTTTGTGGTTTACGTGGCTGGCGCATGACATGGCGAATATCGCCGTTTTCCTGCCGCGTGAAATGCCGCTTTGGATGCTCTGCGGCGTTATCGTGACGCTGTCATTCTGGCTTGCCTATATTTTCCGCACGCAGGGCGGCAAGATACAGCGCATCATTGTCGAAAAAACCGGATCGCGCTTTATCCGCTCCGCCACCATTATCGACATTGTCTATGCCGCCATTCTTTTGATTTTCAAAGAAATGCACAACGTGCCCATTTCCACCACATGGGTTTTTGTGGGGGTTTTATGCGGCCGCGAATTTGCCATTGCCACCACCCATGCCAATTATAAGTTGGGCAATGTTTTCCCGCTGGTCGGGCGGGATTTCCTGAAAATGATGGTGGGATTGGCCGTTTCCGTGGCCATTGTGCTGGCGATCCATTATGGGCTTGACGCTGCCCCTGCCCAACCGTTACCGTAAATAACTGAATATACGTTATGATTTTTGACTAAACGCGGGCAAAAAGAAAACCCCTAGCGTTAACATAATCTTAAAAACGTTACGGTACATTGGCAACATGGCTGAGAAACCGAGAGACGCATTCAACGAATCTGCCAAGCGCAAGCTGATCGCTGCTGCCGCTGTTGCTGTGGGTATCGCGTCTGTGAACGCGGGCAGCATTCATACCCAATACGAAACGTCCCTCTTCCTGCCCAATACCATCCCGCTGGATCCTTCGCGCGCCGCCAATATGGACGCGCCGAAAACACCTGTACAGCGCCCGCTTGCGGTCGAAGAAATCTGGGCCAACCGCGGGCTGGATAACCCAAAATTCAAAGAAGCCTTTGCCGCATTGTCGGACGGACAAAAAAAATCCCTCGCCGCCCGCAGCGATGATTTTTTTGCACAGGCGGGATTTACCGATGTCATGTTGAACATGGCAGAGGGAAAACAGAAAAATCTGTCCGACCTTATCGGCAAAATCGCCGACATCCCGTCCGGTATGCGCCTTAGAACGAGTGATTACGTTTCTATCGAAGGCGCAAAAAACAAAGACGTGTGGAAAGAGTTTCAGGAAAAGTCAGAACCTTTGTTCTACCGCCATCTGGTCGCAACGCAAGAACCTGCCTTGCGCGAAGCCGGATTTTGCGACCATGCCATCGAATGCATGCGCCGCGGCCACGGCCCCACAAATGCGGAAGGCCTCCATTACAACGTGGACATCGACCACCTGGTCGAACGCAAGGGCGGCGGCGAGATGAGCCTTAAAAAATCCGTTGATCCTCTCACCGGCGATGCCGAAACATTTGCCGTCAATCATATATCCAACCTGTGCCTGATTATGCGGGATGTGCATGAAGACACCAAAAACGCCATCAACAGCCTGCAGAACGCCAGCAACACGCCCGTAGGCGAGACGCGGCGCATTGTCATGGCTGTGCCCGAAGCAGGTAAAGAGCGGATCATGCTCCAGCCCGAAAACCTGCGCGCGGAAAGACAGCCGCCGGCGGATACGGCCTATTTCGCCATGGGGCCCTCCGCCCTTATCACCCGCGCGATTGAAGATTTCAAAAAAGACATCGTTTCACCGACCGAAGCCGATGCAAAAGAATTTTTCGACAACTTCATCCGCGATGATTTTAACCACGCGCTGAGACTATGGAGCCTGGCCGCCGACGCGCTGGAACACAGCCATGCGCAAGGCACATTGAAGTCACAAGACATCAAAGGTACGCTCAAAAACTGCGACGAAAACCTGAAACCGCTTGAAAATATATTGGCAGAAATAAAAGCGCCTCAGGACGCCATCAAATCCCTCGCG
>JAVEWI010000104.1:0-6477 GCA_034004625.1 Bdellovibrionales bacterium | reverse complement strand
ATCACCGCCCGCCACAGCGCGGCAAGCACACCCGCCTGCACGCCGCTGCCGCATATTGCCGCGCTTCAAAACGGCATGGAGATTGTGAAACTGCGCAGCGCCGCGCGCGGCTTGAAGCAAAGCGAAAAACTGACCCATGCCGCCCATGCGCTCGACAGCAACAACATCAATAAACTGATGGCCGTTTACGCAGAAATGCGCGGCAAGCGCGGCACATTATCATTCTGGACCGGTACGGACAGGCTACAGGCATTACCCCCCGCCATCGGCGCGGCGGCGATTGTTCTGGCACTGGAACATGGACGCACGGGCTTTGCCAAACGTCTGGCGGCTGATGGACATGATCTTAAAAACCTGACATATCCCGACTGGCAACACAAGCTGGCCTTGCTGGCGCAAAAAACAGCCACAGACAAAAACCCCGCATCCGGCGCCATCCGCGATTTTATCACGGCGCAAGAAAACGGCACGCTGTCCCTGCCCAAAGTAACGTCAATAGACATGCGCATGGAGGCCCTGCACATCGCCGCGCGCAGCACCCCTGTCAATCCGCGTTTCGGGCTTTAACTTGCCCTGCGCTCTCAATTCCCGTTGCCCATCCGCATTATGGACAGGCTCTGCCCGTTTTCTTTTTGCGGCGCTGCTTCCACGCTATCTGGGGGTTATGCAGCCGCGCCTACGCGATATGTTGTGGCTGTTAACCTGTTTTTAAGCACTGAGGCATAGTGTTAGGACGCTTCTTTCCCTGCGGGGCCCTTTGCACCGCTGTTTTTTATAGGTTAGTCTTTATATTCGGGGAAGGCAGATCGGGGTCAACATGCTGCGTCTGAATGATTTTTTTAATAGCATCACCGGTGGCGGCATCGACAAGCGCAATGCCGATGGCGAAACAAAACTTTTTCGCGCCGTGCGTGAAGGCAATACCAGCGCGGTTAAAAAACTGCTGCGCGCCGGCGCCGATCCGGACATTGCCGACAACCACGGCATGACCCCGCTGCATCAGGCCGCCTATTGGGGCGAAGATGAAATCGTTTCCCTGCTGCTGAAATCGGGCGCCGCGCCCAATATCGACAACGGGCAAGGCTGGACGCCGCTGCACAGCGCGGCTTTGGCAGGCGGAATGAAAAGCCGCGGGGATATTATCGAGAGCCTGAAATCCGCAGGCGCAACAGACGACCTGAACGACAAACACGGGTGGACGGCACGGGATTACATGCAGCTTTGGGCAGAAAACAGCGATGCTGCCCAAAAACTGAAACAAATGAGCGGCAGCGGAAAACCGCCCGCCCATGCGGCAGATACGCCGCCAGCGCCGCCCGCAGGGCCCGTGCCGCCCATCGACAGCGACCTGATGCCGCCGCCAAAACCGCCACATAACGGCGCAGCCCCTTGCGGCCCGCGCGCCCCGCATCATTGATTCTTTCAGCGGTTTTTCCGCAGCTGTTTCGATTGCATGCCGTACCGATAAAATCGGACAGCAGGATACCGATTATTATTGCGCCGCAGTGCGTTTTGCCCGAAAATATAATGACACAGGCGGGAAATTCTTTTCTGCCTTGTTTTGACGCCGCACGGCATGGAAGGAGCTATACACGATGGAAAGCTGGATGATCTGGTTGGCAGTCATTGCCCTGGTCGCATTCTTTGTGATCGCTCTTTACAACCGCATCGTGGCACTGGTCCAGCGCCGTAAAAATGCGTTTTCCGATATCGATGTGCAATTGAAACTGCGCCATGACCTGATCCCCAATCTGGTCAATACTGTCAAAGGCTATGCCGCACATGAAAGCAGCGTGTTCGAGCGCGTGACCGAAGCCCGCGCTACGGCCATGCGCGGCGGCAATATTGCCGACCGTTCGCAAGCCGAAGGCATGCTGGGCGCCGCCATGATGAACCTGATGGCCGTTGCGGAAAACTACCCGCAGCTGAAAGCCGATACGAATTTCCTGCAATTGCAGGCGGAATTGTCCGACATTGAAAACAAAATCGCCGCGGCACGCCGTTTCTTCAACAACGCCACCAGCGAATACAACACGGTTATCCAGCAGTTTCCGGCTGTGCTGATTGCGCGCATGTTCGGATTTAACGAAGAAGTTTTCTTCGAACTGGACGCTGCGGAAAAAGAAGCTGTCAAAACCGCGCCGAATGTAAATTTCGGCTAAGCCTGTCTTTGCCTTGATGGATTGCGCCAGAATCTGCCAGACTGCCGCGGCAAGACCGGACATGAACAGCCGGAAAATCCGCGGCATGGTTTCCCGCATGCGGGGCGCATTAATGCCCCGCAAGGGTACAGAGGGTGTTGAATGATCTTTCGCTCTGCGGGTCTTGCGACCCATATCATGAACAACCAGATCAAATCCGTGCTGTTGCTGGCGGGATTTCCGGTTTTGCTGATGTTGCTGCTGGGCGGTTTTTTCGTCAGCATGAACGCACTGACACTGTCCAAAGATTACAGCCCCTCCGCACAATCATACTATACGTCATCCGCCTATAACGCGCCGTCAGGCAGCTCCATCAACTGGAACAGCGTGATGCAAAAAAGCACTGCGCAAATGATAGATCACGCGCCGCTGGCCATTGGCGCGGCGGCCATCTGGTTTATCATCGCATGGTTTTTTCACGGGCGCATGATCAGCGCCGCGGCAGGGTCCAAACCCGTGACGCGCGCGCAAATGCCCAAGATATACAATATGCTGGAAAACCTGTGTATTTCGCGCGGCATCGCCATGCCGAAATTCGAAGTCATCGACAGCCCCGCCCTCAACGCTTTTGCCGCCGGCATCAACGAAAAAACCTATAAAATCGTCCTGACCCGCGGCATCATCGAAAGCCTGCAGGATGACGAGCTGGAAGCCGTCATCGCGCACGAGCTGAGCCATATCCTGAACCGTGACGTGCGGCTTTTGATTATCTCGGTCATTTTCGTAGGCATGATCAGCTTTATGGCCGAAATGGCATGGCGGTCATTGCGTTTTGGCGCCCGTCCCGCGCTCTATAGCCGCAGCAACAGCCGCGAAGGCGCAGGCGGCGTTTTTCTGGTCATGCTGATCGGCGCGATTATTTTGGGCATTGGATATATGTTTGCGCTGGTGCTGCGTTTTGCCCTGTCGCGCAAACGCGAATATCTGGCCGATGCCGGCGCGGTCGAATTGACCCGTAATCCCGAAGCCATGATGCGCGCGCTGCAGCGCATTTCCGGCCAGGACAAAGTACGCGGCATGCCTGACGAAGTGCAGCAGATGTGCATTGCGAACAGCGTGCCTTTCATGGGTATGTTCGCAACCCACCCGCCGATACCGAAACGTATTCAGGCGCTGTCCGAAATGACGCAAACGCCGATACCGGATTTGACCGTCAGCCTGCGCCGCCCGCCCAGCCGCCCATGGGACAATGGCATTGCGCCCGAGGCACGCCCCGCCCCGCCCGCGCCCGACCCGCATGGCAGGTCACAGCCGCTCGACCCCATCAACCCCTGGGGCACGCCACCGCGCCCGCCGCAATAAAGCGGCGCCTTTGCAAAGCAGCACCCTTACCCGTAAACACCTGCCCCGTTACGAGACGCCCCTTGGCAATTTTCAGTATTTAATTTTCCTTATATCATAATTTTATTTTAAATTTAGACCTAAAAGCTTGTCTTTAGATGCTCATTTTCATATAATGTAGGCTCTTTACCTCTTCGCTTTTCGGGAAGCCATGCGCGATTCTTTTAACAACCGCACCGCACAGGACAAAAGTCAGGATACCAAACCTATTCTGGGCAAGCTGATGCACGTGTTGCAAGAAGACCTCGCCGCGGGCGATCTGGACCGTTCGCGCAGCCGTTTGCGCATGTGCCCGCCCGCCATGGCGCGTGCCGCCGTGATGCAATTGGGCGCGCCTTATCTGCAATCCGTCCGTGCCTGCGCCCATGCGCGTCTGGACGGCAAAACCGGCCGCGCCGCCGCCGAATCTTTTATCCAGCAGGACCTGCGCCCGATCGTCACCATGGGCGCGCAGCAAAAACCGCCTGCGCCACCCAAAAAACCTCTCCTGCGCCGCATGCTGCGCAGTGTCGGTGCGGTTGCCATGGCCATCGGCCTTGCATCCCCCACACTGCTGCACCAGACCGCACCGGTGCAAAGCGAAGAAGTCATATCGCTGCAGGTCGTGCAATCCGACATTACCGAACTGCGCAACGAATTTGCGCGCACGCAACTGGGGCGCGATATGCTGGGCATGGCGCAGCTTTATAATATCCGCATTGTTTATGACGAAGCCCTGCGCGGCGGAAAATCTGCCGGTACCTATAACGCCGGCGATAAAACCGTGCGCATGGACCCCGGCCTTGCCATGCCGGAACAGGTGATGTTTTTGGCGCATGAATTGCGCCATGCATGGCAGGACGCCATTTTGGGTTACGGCGAAATGGAAACGCGCCTGTTGACCCCGCAGCAAAGATGGAGCATGCGCAGATATCTGGAAGCAGATGCATTTGCCTTCAGCGCCTATTTCATGGCGAACCGCATTGCGGAATTGCCGGATGCGCCCCAGCCGGGCGGCAACCGCGAAATGGGATCGGCAGCAAAATTGCTGGCTGAATTCAGCAGCGACGACGGCCTGACCAACGAAGAATACCGCCAGCATGCGCTTGAGCGTATGTTCGGCTATCTGGGCAGTTATGACGACAACCACGCCAATATTGCCCAGCGGTCGAACAACACGCTGCGCGATGAAACAGAATCCGCGCTCGACAAATTGCAAAGCGGCGATTATCAAGGTGCGCATATCACCATGGTCGGCCTGCAGGCCCGTATGCTCACCACGCCGTCAGACGAAGCCTTCGCCGAATTCCTGAGCCGTTTTGGCGGCATGTCGCTTGACCTTGCCGCACCGACATCTTTGCAAGCCCCTGCCGCACCCGCAGCAGACGGCACCGCGCCGCAGACCACCGCCGCATTCACCCCCGCCCTGGCCGAAGAAGCCGCAGCCAGCAGCAGCAGTGCGGTCAATGCGCGTATGGCCGCCGCAGAAAACCTGTACCATGCTTACCGCGCGCTGGCCGACCAATTAACCGTTTTCGCCCGCGAAGAATTGGCGCAGGCCCGCCGCGAAGGCCGCCCGGTCAGCCCGCCCGCCACGGAAAACGCCGCGCCTAAAACCGGTACGCAAACACCCGCGCCGCATAAAGCAGATGTGCCGCCTGCAGCACAATACAGAGCCGATGCGCCGTCCGCGCAATATAAAACAGACGCCGCCGCGCCGCGCATTTTCCCCTGCCGCCATTAACACCGCCAGCAGCGGCGGATTTTCCCGCATCCTCTTTCCACGCTTTACATTTCGTGCCGTACTTTGCATGCTTGGATGAGCAAAAGGTTCATACGTCATGAAAATGTTTCCGATCAGCCTTGCCGTCGCCACCGTCCTTTGCCTGCCGCAAATGATGGGGTTTATGGCGACAGATACGCCGCCGCCGATGTGGCTGCGCATTCCCGCGGATGGCATGACGTATCTGATGCTGTTTTTTCACGAAATCGGCCATACGGTTGGGTGGTGGATTTTTGGATATCCTGCCCTGCCAAGTTTTAATTTTGAATATGGCGGCGGGATGACCTATTCCTTTACGCGGTCATGGCTGGTTTTGGGCGGTGTCTGGCTGGGCGCGGCGGTGCTGGGCGCCAAACTGTGGCAAAGCAGGGATCTTGCCTTGCTCGGTATTTTGGGTGGCGCGGTTTTGCTGCATGGTATTTTGATTTTAACCGGCGGCGATCAACTGCTGCCCATTGCCACGGGGCATCTGGCCGAAATTTTCGTGGGCAGTTTTTGTTTGCTGCGCGCATTTCTGGGCACCACGGACAGCAGGCGCGGTGCGGTTGAAAGATGGCTGAACATGATATTCGGCTGTTTCACATTGGTACATAACGTCGGGCTGACGGGGCTTTTGATGTTTCACGACATCGGCCGCGCCGTTTATGCCGCGCAAAAAGGCGGGCATTTGCAGGGCGACATGGACCGCATCGCGATCGGCCTTGGCCTGCCGCTGCCTGTCATTGCAGGCACGTTGATGGCCTTGGCAATCGGCATTTTTGCCGCCGCAATTTACTACGGATACACACATGCGCCGCAAGGCCCATTGGAGGACAAAAAAACCGCGCGCCGTATCTAAATACGCACGCGCGGTTTTTTAAACCAGGCGTTTTTACGCGAAAGCGTTTTCAACCACGATGTCCGCGAGCGGCAGAAAACCGCCTTTTTCACGCGCGGGCGCGGTGGCCTTGCCCACGGCCAGCAGCATACCTACGGCATGGTCTGCGGGCAGATTGACCAATTTACCCACCGCATCCAGATCGCAGCCAATCATCGGGCAGCTGTCATAGCCCATATCGCGGGCGGAGAGCATAATGGTCTGCGCGATCATGCCGACCGACCGCATGGCTTCGTCACGTGCCAGCCATTCGCGGCCGCGGTAAAAATCACCGATGGCTTTGACCAGATAATTCC
>JAVEWI010000103.1:0-6535 GCA_034004625.1 Bdellovibrionales bacterium | reverse complement strand
CATCACAACAAAGGTTACGTGACCGAAGCCGCCACCGCCGTGAACGATTACTGGTTCGACGTTCTGGGCAAAGACACGCTGCACATGGAAAACGCGCTGGGCAATATTGCATCGCGCCGGATCAAGGAAAAAACCGGCGCAGTCTTTATGGGCACCCGCCCCTCCGCCCATGTGGACCCGCTTTTGGATACATCCGAGGTATGGCTGCTGAAAAAAGAAGACTGGCACCGTTTCCGCGGGCGTTAATGCTGCGCCGCCGCCTGAAAACGCACTGAAATAGCATGAAAAACTGTCACCTCTGTGCAACAACCGCCTGCGAAAAGCCTTTTTGCGCAGCGCCGCGTATTGCGGGGTGCGGACAGGAAGCCTATAACGCGAAGATACCCTTTTATCTTTGCCGGTGATTTATATGTTCCTGACCGAAAACAAATACCCTGTGCACCGTTTCTGGTGGATGATCCTGCCGCTGGCCGTTTTGATCGGCATCGCCATTATCAACCCGTTTTTGGAAATGGAACATGCCAGCCCGTGGATGTATGCGGAAAACGGTATCCTTGAAACCCTGCAATGGTTGATTGCCATCGGCGCCGCCGGCGTGGGCATCACCTGTCTTTTTTATTGCAAGGGCCGCCCGTGGCTGGCGCTGTGGATTATCCTGGGCACGCTCGGCAGCCTTTATATCGGGCTCGAAGAAATCAGCTATGGCCAGCATCTGTTCAAATGGGAAACGCCTGAATATTGGCAAGCCATCAACGATCAGGGCGAAACCAATTTTCACAATACATCCAGCTGGTTTGACCAGAAACCGCGGCTGATCCTGCTGGTCGGCATTATTGGCGGTGGATTGTTCCTGCCCTTCCTGCGCCGTGTGAAGCCTTCTTTGCTGCCTGCGCGTTTTGCCATGATTTATCCGGTGGATGCCATGTTCTGGACAGCGCTCTGCGCGGTTCTGGCGCATGCGGCGAAATGGGCCGGTAAATTCGGCCTGCCGCAAATTTACAACCGCGCCAGCGAAGTGAACGAATTCTTCATGTATTATTTCATTCTGCTTTATCTGGTGTTTTTGCTGAAAAACCTGAAGGCGCAGAAAAAAGCCGCCTGATAACCAGACGGCTTTTAACACATTCCTAAAGAGGGCCTGCGCGGTTATTCAACCAGCAGGCCTTCTTTTTGCAGCAAAGCCTGCAGCTCGCCGCTCGCATACATTTCACGCACAATGTCGCAGCCGCCGATGAATTCACCCTTCACATACAGCTGGGGCAACGTCGGCCAATTGGTAAAATCCTTGATACCCTGACGCAGCGGCGGATCTGCCAGCACATCAATATCCTTGAAAGGCAGGCCAAGACTTTCCAGCACCTGTACAACGGCCGCAGAAAAACCGCACTGCGGAAAAACCGCCGATCCTTTCATATAAAGCACAATATCGTTATTGCCGATATCCTGCCGGATACGTTCAAAAATCACTTCGTTCTGGTCAAACAACATCTCTTCCCCCTTGATGCGTCTTTATTTTGTTCTGGTCGTCAATTGCACGGCGTGCAAACTGCCGTCTGCCACATGTCCGGACAAAGCCGCGTAAACCTTGCGGTGCTGGTCGATACGGCCAAGCCCCTCGAACGTAGCGCAGGTCACGGTCACCGCAAAATGGGCGCCATCCCCGCGGGTGTCTTCGGCGGTCACGGCTGCCCCCGGCATATGCCGGCGGATCAGATCCACCAATTGCTCGGCTTTCAGCGTCATGCCCGCAGCCCGTCCCCTTCGCGCAATATCCGAAAAGATTATCCTTATAAAATTACTCCAAAACCGCTTGCCGGACAAATCAATCCTGCGAACTTGCGGGCAAAAGCTTTTTATTCAGGACAAAATCGGCTAAGAATAAAAAAGAACGATTTTAACTTATGTCAAGCCTTGGCGTCTTATGGTCTTTAAACCGCTTACCATCGGCATTTCCACCTCCGCCCTTTTCGACCTGCGCGAAGAGCACGCGACCTATGTTGACGGTGGCATTGATGCCTATCGCCGTTTGCAATTCGAACGCCGCCGCGACCCCATGAAGCCGGGCACAGCTTTCAGCGTTGTTGAAAAACTTTTGTCCGTCAACGTCCCCGGCGAACGCCCGCGTGTCGAAGTCGCGCTGATTTCCCGCAACAACATCGAAACCGGCATCCGCGCGCGTTATTCGCTGGACTATCACAAACTGGACATTGCCCGTATTGCCCTGACCGGCGGCAAGAATGTTGAATCTTCCCTGCTGCGCGCCTATGGCATCGACCTGTTCCTGTCGCGCCACGCGGACGATGTGCAGCGCGCGGTGGATGGCGATATTGCCGCATCCGTTTTGCACGACCCGCCGACCGAACCGCAAGCCCGCCCCGGCAAGGTGCATTTCGCTTTTGACGGCGATCAGGTTTTGTTCGGCGGTGAATCTGAAACGATTTTCCAGCGCGAAGGTCTTTTGGGTTTCATGAAGTTCGAAACGGAAATGGCGGAAACCCCCATGCCCGAAGGGCCCTTTGCCAAGGTATTGTTTGTGATAGAAGCCTTGAAAGCCACCTTCCCCAAAGACAGCTGCCCGATTGAAACATCGCTGGTCACCATGCGCAGTGGTCAGGCGCAGATCCGCCCCATGAATACGCTGATCGAATGGGGACAGATTGTGGACGGCGCTTATATGATCGGCAGATCAAGCCAGGAAGGCCCCAAATACCAAAAGGTAGATGTTCTGGCCGCCATTGGTGCAGACCTGTTTTTTGACGATCAAACATATCATACCGAACCCGCATCGCGCGTGGTGCCGTCCGGCTATGTTCCGCAGAAATCCGCGCACAAGGGTGTATGACGTCCACGCGCCCCTCTAGCCTCCCCTTGAACCCCGCCATTGAATCCCTGTATCATGCCAGACATGACAGGGGTTTTTACATTACAGGCCATGACGCAGGCGGAGCTGAACGAGCTTATCCGCAAGCACCTGATGTTCCTGACCGCCAAACCGGGGGGCGCGCGGGCCGTATTGCGCGACCGCGATTTAAGCGGGCTGAATTTCACCGGACAAAATCTGGCTCAATGTGATTTGACCGGATGTATTTTGCGCGGCGCTGTTTTGACCAATGCATCGTTTGAAAGCGCGACATTGTTCGGTTGCGACTTGCACGGCGCCGTCCTGCGCGGCACGCGTCTGGTGCGGGCCGACCTGCGCGGCGCGGATGTGGACGATGCGGATTTGCAAAAAGCGGATTTGACCGGCGCCGACCTGCGCGAAGGCAAAACCATCGTCAAGCGCAAGGTATTGCGCGAAGAAGACCAATATTCCCGCGCGGCGGAGGCCGGCATTGTACAATTTTCCGGCAGCAACCTGAGCGAAGCCGTTCTGACCGGCGCCACCGCTATTCAGGCGGACTTCAGCGATGCGGTGATGGAAAACGCCGACCTGCGCGGCGCCAATTTAAAAGGCGCAGTTTTGCGCGGCACCGACCTGACCGGCAGTATTTTGCGCGAAGCCGATTTACGCGATGCGGATTTTTCCTATGCCACCATGACCGGAGCGGATTTGCAGGATGCGGAAAAATCCGGCGCGGCCTTTACCCTTACCCTGACGGCGGCACCTGTTGGCGCGGACATTGCCGAATTCGAATTGACGCTGGATGAAATGGTGCTGAAACATACCCAATGGGTCGCAACCGCAGGACGCAGCGGCGTACAGCTGGTCCTCGACGGCGTGGACATGCGCAAGGCCGGGACACTGGCGGCGCAGCGCCTGACCGCCATCAAGGCGCAGAATGCGACATTTGCCGAAATGGATTTGCGCGGTATAGAACTGCAGGCCGCGCTGCTGGACGGGTCGGATTTCAGGAAATGCCGCCTGGGCAACAGCGACCTGCGCGGCAGCCGTTTTGCCGGATGCCTGATGAACCGCGCCAGTTTCAAACAATCCAACCTGAATCCCCTCACCATCCGCAAACGCGACGGATCGGGCGAATTCAAAATGCCCTGCCGGTTTGATAATGCCACCCTGCGCCACGCGGATTTTAGCGGCGCCAGATTGATGGAAGCCAGCTTTGTGCGTGCGGACCTCAGCGGCGTGAAATTCACCGACTGCGACCTGCGGCAGGCCGATTTCCGTGGCGCGCGTCTGGCGGCCACGGTTTTTGACGGTGCGCTGCTTGAAGACGCTCTGTTTGACGAAGACGCCGGTATCAATACCGCCCCGCCTGCGGCCTGACGCCCTTCGTAAAACTTATGAATAATCCGCATCCGGATTCTTTTGCACGCCAAGCCACCGCAGGCCTTTTGCCCTATGCCTGCTTTGGGGTATAAAAGACCATGTCCATTCGTCATTTGCCAGATACGCTGATTAACCAGATTGCCGCGGGCGAAGTTATCGAACGCCCCGCCGCCGCGGTCAAGGAACTGGTTGAAAACGCGATCGATGCCGGTTCATCCCGCATCGACGTCGTCATCCGCGATGGCGGCGCCAGTTTGATTGCCGTCACCGACGACGGCATTGGCATGAGCGCGGATGAGCTTGCCATGGCGGTGGACCGTCACGCCACGTCAAAATTGCCCGATGACGATCTGGTGTTTATCCAGTCCCTCGGCTTTCGCGGCGAAGCCTTGCCATCCATCGGCGCGGTCAGCAGGCTGAGCATTACCAGCCGCCCCAAAAACGACCCCGCAGCCGATGCCGCCATGATTGTGGTTGACGCCGGTAAAAAACACGCCGTGGCCCCCGCGGCATTATCGGGCGGCACCAAAATCGAAGTGCGCGATTTATTTTACGCCACCCCCGCCCGGCTTAAATTTTTAAAATCCCCGCGTACCGAAGCGCAAAACGTGCGCGATGCCATCGAACATCTGGCCATGGCCTATCCCGACATTCATTTCCGTCTGGTCAGTGACGAGCGTGAAATGCTCGACCTGCCCGCGGGGCGCGGCGATTTGTTCAGCCGCAGGCTCGACCGCCTGCGCCAGATCATGGGACGCGAATTTGCCGAAAACGCCATCCGTATCCACGCAGAACGCGGCGAGACAACGCTCAGCGGTTATGCCAGCCTGCCCACGCTCAACCGCGGCACGGCGCAATACCAACATTTCTTTGTCAATGGCCGCCCCGTGCGCGACAAGCAGATTATAGGCGCCATTCGCGGCGCCTATGCGGATTTCCTCGCCTATGGCCGTCATCCCATGCTCTGCCTGTTTATCGACCTGCCGCCCGATACGGTTGACGTCAATGTGCATCCGGCAAAATCCGAAGTGCGTTTTCAGGACAGCGCCGCCATACGCGGGTTGATTGTCGGCGGATTGAAACACGCCCTGGCCGATGCCGGCCACCGCGCATCCACGACGGTGGCGGCAGATACATTGCAGTCGTTCCAGCCGCATCAAAGCCCTCCCGCACAGGGGCAGAATACGCTGTGGGATGGCGAATACCGACAAAACAGCGCAGGATACAAAAACATAAAGGGGATGGAAGGCGTACCCTATACCGGTTCTGTTTTCAGCGCGGCGCAAAATGCAGCGCCATCTTATGACACTGCGCATACTGAGCCGGACAACGCGGCCTCTCACACTTACGCGCCAGCCGCAGATACCCATTACGCGCCAGCCGCAGACACCCATTACGCGCCAGCCGCGCGTGTGCACGTAGTAGAACCCGCAGCCGATGCCATGATGCATCCCCTCGGCGCGGCATGTGCGCAGATTCATCAAAATTATATCGTGGCGCAAACCCGCGATGGCCTTGTTCTGGTTGACCAGCATGCCGCGCATGAACGCATCGTGTATGAAAAGATGAAGGCCGATCTGGAATCCGGCGGCATCGCGCGGCAACCCTTGCTGCTGCCCGAAGTCATCGAAATGGACAACCGCGCAGCCGAAGCATTACTGGAGCGCAAGGATGAACTGGCTGAACTTGGCCTGGTCATCGACAGTTTTGGCGGCGGCGCCATTGTGGTACAGGAAATGCCCGCATTGCTGGGCAAGGCCGATGTGCAAAAAATCATCCGTGATCTGGCCGATGACATTGCCGGTTACGGCACGGCGGAGCCGTTGCGCGAAAAGCTATACGAAGTCTGCTCCACCATGGCATGCCATGGTTCGGTGCGGTCAGGCCGACGCCTGAACGCCGATGAAATGAACGCGCTGTTGCGCCAGATGGAAAAAACGCCGCATGCCGGGCAATGCAACCATGGCCGTCCGACCTATGTGGAACTAAAACTCAACGACATCGAAAAACTTTTCGGAAGAAAATAAACATGACCCGCGAAACAGAAAAGCCCGCAGAAATTAACCCCACCGATGAACGCCATGTGACCTATTGCCTATACGCCACACTGGCACTGGGCATGCTGGCGCAATTCAATATGTACACGCTGGCGCCCGCTACCGTGGCACTGATCCTCGCCTTCATTTACGCCTATATCAATCGCAAGGAATTGCGCGGCACCGTATTTGAAAACCATTACCAATGGATGATCCGCACGGTCTGGATCGGCGGCGCGGGTTACCTGCCCATCGCCACGATTATCATGTCAAT
>JAVEWI010000102.1:0-6555 GCA_034004625.1 Bdellovibrionales bacterium | reverse complement strand
ATTTTTAGGACGGTATTTTCCGGTGGTGATCGGCGCGTCTTCGACCAATGTATCCGGGTCATAGCCCGCCTCCAGCGCGGCAAGGAAAACGGCGGGTTTGAAAGCAGAGCCCGGTTGCCGCTGCGCCAATGTCGCACGGTTAAACTGGCTTTCGGTGTAATCCGTACCGCCAATCATGGCCAGAACAGCGCCGTCTTTTGCCAAGGTCACTACGGCTGCCTGCATAGCTTTATTCTCGGGCGTCAGGGCCGCGACATGCGCATCGACTTTTTCTTCGGCCAGTTTTTGCAGCGTCACGTCCAGCGTCGTGCGTACCACAATATCGCTGTCGTTATTGGCGACAAAACTGTCGATCTGGTTGATGATCCAGTCACTGAAATAACGGTTGAGATCGCCGGCATTCGATGTGCCGACCAATTCAATCTTGCCGCGTTTGATTTCCTGGTCACGCTGGGGTTTGGTGATGAATCCAGCCTCGGCCATCGACGCCACAACAACACGGGCGCGGTCACGTGCCAGTTTGGGGTTGGTGGTCGGGGCATAGCGTGACGGCGCTTTTAAAAGACCGGCCAGAACGGCGCTTTCCCACAACGTTAAATCTTTTGCCGGTTTGCCGAAATAGGTACGCGCCGCACTGTCGATGCCATAAGCGCCGGAGCCGTAATAGACACGGTTCAAGTAAGCCGACATGATTTCGTCTTTGTCGTGCCGGTATTCGATCACCAGCGCCAGCATGGCTTCCTGCACCTTGCGGCGGATGGTTTTATCCGGCGTCAGGAAAAGGTTTTTGGCCAGCTGCTGCGTGATGGTCGATCCGCCTTGCGCAAATCGCCCCACGCGGATATTCACCCACATGGCGCGGGCAAGGCCGATGGGATCAATTCCAAAATGGCTGTAAAAACGGCGGTCTTCAATCCCCATCACCGCGCCGGCGACATAGGGGGGCAGGTCGCGCACCTTGATCAGGTCGCCTTCCAAACCGCCATAACGGGCAACCATGGTGCCGTCATGCGCCAGAACAGTAATGCTGGGGCGTTTATCAACCGGCTGCACCACGCGCGTATCGGGCAGGTCATAGGCAAACCACGCCAGAACCACAATGCCAACGGCAAAACAAAAAAGACCCGCGGCAAATATAAACCGCCACCACGAAAAACCGCCGGTCTTGCGACGTTTTCCGGACGAAGATTTTCTGCGCCCCGAAGAGCCTCCGCCTGCGCTTTTACTTTTCGATCTGGGTTTCTGTGCTGCCTTGCGTACCACCGGAAATCAACCGTGAAGCCTTTTTGATCAGGCCGCACGCTCCAGCGCAATTGCAGTTGCTTCGCCACCACCAATGCAAAGCGATGCCACGCCGCGCTGCGCGCCGCGTTTTTCCATCGCCGCCAAAAGCGTAATCATGATACGCGCGCCCGTCGCCCCGATGGGGTGGCCAAGTGCGCAGGCGCCGCCGTTTACGTTCACTTTATCCGCGGGCAGGCCCAGTTCCTTCATCGCGGCAAGCGTCACCACGGCAAAGGCTTCGTTGATTTCAAACAGGTCAACGTCTTTCGCCGTCCAGCCGGTTTTGGCAAACAGTTTTTGCATCGCACCGATGGGGGCAATGGTGAATTCCGCAGGTTTTTGCGCATGGCTGGCATGGCCGCGAATGGTCGCGATGATTTTAAGACCGCGTTTATCCGCTTCGGATTTACGCATCATCACCAGCGCCGCAGCACCATCGGAAATAGAGCTGGAAGTGGCGGCTGTTACCGTTCCTTCTGCACCGAAGGCAGGTTTGAGCGAGGGGATTTTTTCCGGCTTCGCACGTTTCGGGCTTTCGTCTTCGGTGACGGTGACATCGCCGGTTT
The DNA here is from genome assembly GCA_034004625.1 of Bdellovibrionales bacterium. GTDB lineage: Bacteria > Pseudomonadota > Alphaproteobacteria > Micavibrionales > UBA2020 > UBA2020. The sequence goes on along the minus strand of JAVEWI010000102.1, from coordinate 4,705 downwards.
TGGCTTTCAATACAACGGGTGCGATTTCGCCGGTGAAGGCGCCTGTGCTGGTCGCTTCTTGCGCACGCGCCAAGGACAGCAGGGCGAAGTTATCCTGATCTTCGCGCGTGATTTGGAAATTGCGCGCGGTTTCATCCGCGAATACGCCCATCAATTGGCCTTTATCATAAGCATCTTCCAAACCATCGAGGAACATATGATCGGAAATTTTTCCATGCCCCATGCGCAAACCGCCGCGGGCTTTGTCGAGCAGATAGGGCGCATTGGTCATGCTTTCCATGCCGCCTGCCACCATGATGTTTGCGGCACCGGCGAGCAAATTATCATGCGCCAGCATCGCGGCTTTCATGCCTGATCCGCACATTTTGTTGATCGTGGTTGCGGGGACGCTTTGCGGCAAACCGGCTTTGATCGCGGCTTGACGCGCTGGTGCCTGACCTTGACCCGCCTGCAAGACGCAGCCCATCAAGACTTCTTCGACATCGGCAGGCTTCAGACCCGCACGGCTGACGGCGGCTTCGACGGCGACCTTGCCCAGATCGGATGCGCTGAGCGCGGCAAATTCCCCTTGAAACGCGCCGATGGGGGTGCGTGCCATACCAACGATAACGACGGGGTCTTGGATCTGGGTCATGGATGTGGTCCTTGTTTGTATTGCTGAAAATCCAAAGTTGCAGGCAAGCGGTAAATATACGTTTCGCGCTGCACAATAACGGGATTGATTTAACCACGCCCTGCGGCGAAATCAACCTCTATCGGGCTATGTCCGGCGGGCTATGTCCGGAAAAAACAGGTTTTATGCCGCCTTTACGGCGGCAAAGGGGCTGGAAATTTCCAGCACACGGCGCGTTTTATCCAAATCGAATACATCGTTTGTACGCACGCCCGTTTCCATATCAATCCATGTTTCATGACCTGCCGCCACCTGTGCGATGACATCCAGATTTTGCGCCACGTTATCCGGGTTAAGGCCGCCGGCATAACCGCAGAAATGTCCGGCAAGCGGGGCATCCCAGCTATCCGGCGTAATGCCGCGCCCTGCGGATTCGTCAAACAAAACCGCGTGGTTGGGAATGTCACGCAAAAGAGGCAGCAGCCCTTGTTTATCTTTCGCGTATTGAATAATGAATTGCCATTGCGGGTTGGCGCGCACACGGTCGAGCAAGGCCTGCGGGTCGTATTTACCTTCTACCGCGCCGAATTTCAAATTCAGCTGGATCCGCGCAAACCCCTGCATCGCCGCGAAAATATCAGCATCGCCGTTTACAAAACCGATCAAGGCATCGCCGCATAAATGCATAGCAGTATTCACAGGCGTTCGGGCGGCAGCGGCCTGCTGTGCAAAGGATTTAATCCATTCAATTTTTGGAAAACGCGGCGTTCCTGCCTGCGCGGGCAGTAGCAAAATCGCCCATTCCACCGCCGGATATTGCCGTGACAGCGACAACAGGTCGGCAGGGTTTACGGCGTCATCCGCGCCAGTGATGGAAATATATTTTAAATGCATAAGAGCCTCCGCCTGCCTGCAAACTGCGCCGTTGCCGGCTGTGGCGTGATTATAAAGACAGGGTATTGATTTTACCAGCTGCGGGTCAGGATAAAGGTGGCGGATTGATCCGCCGCGGCATCGGATATACCAAGGCGGTAGGCCGCTTCGATACTGAAGCCATGGCTGAATTTTGCCTTGATGACAGGGCCGATGGCATGTTCCTGATCGCTATAGCCGGATTGATCTTCCAGATTGCCAAAATCGTGGAACATATCCATGCCCAGACGCAGGTTGTCATTGACGCCATAGGTCACCTGCGTGCGCCATTCGGCAATCGCGCCGCCTTCACGGTCTTCACCGATTTCGGTTTCGATGATCTGGTTAAAGCGCAGTTCCCACGCTTGATAGGGAATGCGCTGGTAAAAGCGTAGCGAAGCCACATCCGGCTTTTTGTCGCCATCGGCAAAAGTATAATTCACACGGATACCGGCATCGAAACCATGGTCTTTTGCTTTCAGAATATGAAAACGGTTCTGAATGCCAAGCCCACTGTATTCAAGGTTATCACCCTTGCGCCGGTCAAAATTGCCAATCACGCGCAGGGCGTAAGTGTCTGTAAAGGCATGATCTATATGTACGCGCGTACGTATGCGCTGGTCATGGCCTGCGTCTTTGTCGTCTTCGGTCATGGCAATGCGCCATTCGATTGCTGTCTTGCCGCCATCCACATTCGGCCCGCCTACGGCGGAGCCGCTATTGGCCTGCGCCCCTTCCGCAAAAAAAGTCATAACCGCCGCCAGGGCAACAACAGCCGGATTTTGAGAAGCAGAAGATGTTTTTTGCACAGCGCGTTTCCTTTTTTTAATCGCCCAAAGCTAATGCAATTTTCGAAAAGGTCAAGCTTTGCATCCGGCATGGTGCAAGCGGATAGCTGGAAGCCGCGGGGTGCAGGGTCACGTTAGAAGCCTTGGAAGACTTTTATGCTGTGCAAAATGCCGCAAGAAAAAAGAGCCGGTAAAAAAGGCTGGAAGCAATCAGCACAAAAAAGAAAGGGCGGCCCGTAAAGGCCGCCCTTCTTTATCTTTTTCAGATAACAGCAGGCCTAAACCTGCATGTTATTAGAAGCGGATGTCGGTACCCAGAGTAACTTGGGTGAAGTCAGCTTCGTTACCAGCAATTGCAGGGTTGAAGGCTTCGCCGAACGCGATCGCGCCGCGGAAGGTCATGCCGGGGCCGAATGCATAGCCACCACCGATGGTTGCTTTCCAGGTGTCAACGTCGCCTGCTGCCGCGTCGTCTTCACGAGCGAGGTAGGAAGCGCCAACATGCCAGGGGCCGTTGTCCCATGCCGCACCAACAACCCAGGTCGTGGTGTCAACGTTCGCAGCAACGATGTCTTCTTCATCCAGGTATACTGCACCGAAGGAGAACTGGTTCCAAGCGAGGTTGAAACCAACGTTCCAGCCTTCCGGCTCAGCCGCACCAGCTGCACGAGCGTCAACCGTGGAGTAGCCAGCGCCAACGCTGATGCCAACGCCTTCGAATTGACCATCCCAGCGAGCTGCGATTTCCCAAGCGTCTTCAAACGTGGAAGCGGGAGCAAAGGTGGCGATACCAACGTTTGCTTGAACTTGCGGAGCGTAGGAAACGCCAGCCTGGAAGCCGTTGAATTTCGGCGTCAGGTAGGTCAGGCGATCGGTCGTACCAGCGGCACCGGGTTGGTTGCCGAAGTGTGCGTGATCGTAATCCAGAGCGCCCGTAGCGTTGGTGAAACCTTGGATCGTGGTGCGCAGGCCGTCAACGTTGCTGTCAGCAGAAGGAGCAGCAACTTGCAGCAGGTAAGCAGCGCCGTCTTCGTTACCGAAGTTTACGCGGCCCCAGCCACCGGAGAAGTATGCGTAGGATTCGTTGTTGAGGCTGCCACCTTCGATGGTTTGCTCAACATGAACACCAACGGTCAGACCGTTGTCCAGCGTGGTTTCGCCGGTGAAGTAAACTTCCATGTCACGGCGGATGCCGAAGTTGTCAAAGTTCGTGCCAGCAAGTTCGTCTTCGTCAACGTATACAGCGTAGCCAGAGAAGTGGCCACCGAGGCCGAGTTTCAGTTCAGCTTGAGCGGGGGCAGCAAAGAGAGCCGCGCCAACCAGAGCCGTACCTGCGAGAAGTACCTTTTTCATTCTGTTTTCCTCCAAAGTGCCCCGAAGAATTTCGTGAGCGTTTTTGACTTGAGTGAGACAAAGACCGCAAAGTCTTTTTCACCGTTACAAAGAGAAATATCTGACGCCACGGCCCATGGTCAACCCGAACAAAGGGGCAAAGACCACTTACGCCCTATTGTGTGGCATCCCTGCAACATGGTTCATTTTGGCATTAGGTAAAATATAGTCTGTTTTTTTCAAGTTTTCTGCGGGTTTCAAGGGGTTTTTTGGTCGCGCGTTATCGTTTTGCCATATTGCGCAAAACCCTTCCGGCTATGCCGCTTTTGCAAAAACCACCACAGGCCTATGTCATCTGTCCCCGAGGGGAAATACCGAGTCCCCGTGCGCAAATGCCGCAAAAGCACGGCGCAAATCCCGTGCAAGGCAGGAGCGGCAGCCCGCACAGAGACTGATGTATGCTTCAAGCTTCTCTTATTGTTCTATTATTGTATGGCGCGCGCCGTTCGTGGTATTTAAGTGGCTCTATATAAATATATACAGGATGCTACACATGACCGAGACCCTTCGCCAGAATCCGCGCCCCTTTGCCCGCACCGGCCGCTTTGTTGCGGTACTGGGTGTTTTGCTTGTTTTATCCGGCTGTGGCGAAAGCATCAAACGCGAGGCGAGTTACCCCACCCGCCCCAAAGGCACCGACAAAATCGTATACAGCGACCAGAAAGCCGAAACCATCTGGGGCGAAGGCCGCACCCTGAGCGACCGTCTGTTTGGCACAGGTGACGAAGAAGGCACCGGCAGCGGCGCGGGCATTGGCGTGAACAGTTTCCTGTGGCGCGCATCGCTGGATACTGTCGCGTTCATGCCTTTGGCTTCGGCCGATCCCTTTGGCGGCGTGATCCTGACAGATTGGTATGAAAACCCCGATGTACCGGGCGAGCGTTTCAAGCTGAACGTTTTCATCCTCGACCGCCAGCTGCGTTCCGACGGCGTGCGCGTGGCGGTATTCAAACAAAACCGCACCGGCAAGAATGACAATTGGCGCGATGCCGCAGTCACG
>JAVEWI010000101.1:0-6557 GCA_034004625.1 Bdellovibrionales bacterium | reverse complement strand
CCTGAATGCGGTGATCAATCTAGAATCGGTATTCGAGCGTAAAAATTATTTCTACCCCGACCTGCCGCAGGGGTACCAGATTTCGCAGTACGAAAAGCCCATCGTGGGTAACGGCGAAATTGAAATTGACCTGCCCGATGGTTCGGTCAAGAAAATCGGTATCGAACGTTTGCATCTGGAACAGGACGCGGGTAAATCCCTGCACGACCAGCACCCGCAAAAATCTTTTGTGGATTTGAACCGCAGCGGCAACCCGCTGATGGAAATCGTATCCAAACCCGATATCCGCACGGCAGAAGAAGCTGCCGCCTATGTCACCAAAGTCCGCGCCATTGTGCGTTATCTGGATACTTGCGACGGTAACATGGACGAAGGTTCCATGCGCTGTGACGTGAACGTATCCGTGCGCCGCCCCGGTGCGCCTTTTGGCACGCGCTGCGAAATCAAAAACGTGAATTCGGTGCGTTTTGTGCAGCAGGCGATTGAATACGAAGCCCGCCGTCAGGTGGAAGTCATCGAAGCCGGCGGCACAATCACGCAGGAAACCCGCCTGTTCGATACCAAAAACGGCACCACGCGTTCCATGCGTTCCAAAGAAGACGCGCATGATTACCGCTATTTCCCCGATCCGGATTTGCTGCCGCTGGTTCTGGATCCTGCTTTTGTGGACGGGATTAAAAATTCCCTGCCCGAATTGCCGGATGCCAAGAAAAAACGCTTCATCGCCATGGGCCTGTCCAATTACGATGCCAGCGTTTTGACGGGCGAGCGTGAACGCGCCGTGTTTTTTGAAAAAGTGGCCAATGGCAACGATGCTAAACTGGCCGCCAACTGGCTCACGACCGAACTTTTGGGCGCCTTGAACAAAGCGGAAAAAGATTTGGCCGGCAGCCCTGTTTCGGCTGAACAGCTGGGCGGTTTGATCGCGCTTATTTCCGACAACACCATTTCCGGTAAAATCGCCAAAGAAGTTTTTGCCGAAATGTTCGCAACCGGCAAAGACGCCGCGGCGATTGTGGAAGAAAAAGGCCTGAAACAGGTCACCGATACCGGCGCGATTGAAAAGCTGATCGACGAAGTTCTGGCAGCCAATGGCGACAAGGTTGCTGAATACCGCGCGGGCAAGGATAAAATGTTCGGCTTCTTCGTGGGCCAGATCATGAAACTGTCCGGCGGTAAAATGAACCCCGCCATCGTGAACGATATTTTGAAAGCAAAGTTGAACGGATAATGGCTTCTTCTTCGCAATTTATCGTATTCGATGTGGACGGCACCATCCTTGACAGTTTCGGCATGTATGAACGCGTGCTGCGCGTTTATTCGGAGCTGAACAAATTGCCCTATCCCGACGTCACCGCCATCAAACGCGGATATGGAGAGCCGGAAAAACATGATTTCATGTGGGGCGTTGCACGTGAAGAACAGATCAAACATCTGATGGACAGTTTCAAGCTGAACGATGAATGGTCTTTGTCCGGCGATGCGGATAAAATCCCCGACCTGTTTGCGGGGGTCAAAGACGCCTTGGTGCATCTTAAAGATCTTGGCTATACGCTCGGTATTGTGACGTCAAAACCGGAAGGGCCGCTGCTTTACCAGATGGAACATCACGGCGTGACCAATCTTTTTTCCGGCATCCGCACAGGCACCGATGTCAAACGCCGCGGTGAAGCGGAAAAACCCGCGCCGGATCAATTGCTCAGCCTGATGCGTGATCTGGGCAAACATGCGGAAGAAACCATCATGGTGGGCGATACATCCATGGATATCCGCATGGGGCGCAATGCCTTGACCCATACATTGGGCGTCACATGGGGCGCGCATCCGGTCGAAGAACTGGTGGATGCCGGCGCGCATCATATTGTCGATACGCATTTTGACGATGTGGTCGCGCATGTAAAAGCGACCTTTGGTTAAATAAACCACCGCTGCATCACGATATAAAAAAAACGGCCTTTCAAATGTGAAGGCCGTTTTTTGTTATGAGAGGCTGCCGCGTCTTATCCGCGTTTGCTGCCGTTTGATGGCGGGGTGCGTTTGATGGCGGCGGACATGGGGCGCTGTTCGGACGGGCGTTCGGCGTAATGCACGCCTTCGACCTTGCGCACTTGCGCTGCGAATTTTGCCGGTGCATGCATAAAGAAAATACCGCGGCGGGCCAGCGTGCCGTCATCCAGTTTGACTTTAACGTCTTGATCGAGGCCTGCGCTTTTCGCCATGTCGCGGATACGGCGCATCATGGTTTTGACATCTTCGGTAATATCCGTTTTGGCGCGCGACCCTTTGGCGCGCAGGCCGACGGAATACAAATAACATTTGGCTTTATCGTTGAAATCTTTGGACGGGTTCTGGCTCATGCGCGTCTCCGGCTTTGTCGGTGCTTAAAATTTGAATTTGGGAAAAGATGTTTTTTTGACGGGCGGCGGGGTATAGGGCTGCATGTCTTTCACAAAACTTTGCGCCGCAATTTTCTGCGCGGTCTCGGGGCTGCACCGCAGGGCGATGCCGATTTCACCGGTCACGGGGGTGATGGCGGTGACGTCTTTTTCCATGCCTTCGGCTTTTAAAAAATCGCGCAGCTGGCGCAGGGTGTTTTTCTGCGCGTCATCCATCTGGCGCATGATTTCCATGGGGCCGGTGCAAAAACTGCCGGGGGCGGGTTTCAAATTGACCGCGTAGGTGAATTTATACGTCTGCATCGCGTTAAAACTTTCGTGACTAAAAACAGGCGCGCCCTTGGGCGATTCGCTTTTCGGGTATCTGGGAATGTCATAATCTATAGGCCTGCAGGGGCGGGCTGTCAATCCGGCGTAGATTTACGTAAAGATGGTTTTTGCGGACAACTGCTGCGCCTTTTCTTGCATCGCGTGCCGTCTGGGGTAAACTTGCGCGCCGGATAAATCAGGGTGCAAAGAATGAGCAGCGAAGAAGAACAAAAAATCAGCAAATTTGGCACAGCCCCCCCGCCGCCCAAAAAATCCACGGTGCCGGATGCGCCGTCCGATGTGCTGTTCTATGACATCATCGTTTTTGGCGGCGGCATTGCGGGGCTTTGGCTGACCAATGTTTTGAAACGCGCCGGATATAACGTGATCCTGATCGAAAAAGACGCATTGGGCGGCACGCAAACATTGGCGTCGCAGGGGATGATCCACGGCGGACAAAAATACACACTGGAAGGCGCCGTAACAGACCACGCCGCATCCATCGCCCGTATGCCGGAGAGATGGGAAGCCTGCCTTGGCGGTTATGGCGAAGTTGACCTGACGCTGGTCAATTACCTCAGCGATCATCAGGTCATGTGGCCTGCGGGGTCGTTGCTGGCCGATATTGCGGTTTTTGGCGCGGCGAAATTGGTGAATGCGCAAACGGTTAAATTGAAACAACCTGAAATTCCCGAAGCATTAAAAGCACCCGGCAAAAAATTCAAAGGCGCCGTGTATAGCATGCCGGAAAAAGTCCTCGATACGCGCAGCCTTGTCGCTGCGCTGGCCGCGCCGCTGGCCGGACGGCTGTTCAAGGGCACCGTCACCGAAATCCTGCCCGATGGTCAGGCCGCAGTAGATGGCGTGGTGATGCAGGCGCAGATGTTGGTTTTTACCGCAGGTATCGGTAACGAAGATGCATTCAAAATGCTGCGGATTGAAAAACAGCTGACCCAGCGCCGCCCGCTGCGCCAAATCATGGTGCGGCCCATGCCCGATGCCCTGCATGGCCACGGCATTGTGGGTAAGCCCAAACCGCGTTTGACGGTGACATCGCATCCCAACGGGCGCGATGGATATGTCTGGTACATCGGCGGCAATGTGGCGGAAGAAAGCGCAGCGATGAGCGAAGACGCAGCATTGCAATTCGCCAAGAGCGAGCTCGAAGCCGTATTCCCGCATATCGACTGGACAAACAAACAATGGGCAACGTGGCAGGGCGACCGCGCAGAACCCTATGACGAAACGGGGCATTTGCCGCCGGGCCCCTTTGCGCAGCAGCGTGGGCGCGTGATGGTGGCATGGCCGACTAAATTGACTTTTGCTCCCGCATTGGCCGACCGTTTGTTCGACAAATTGCGCGAACGTAAACTGGAGCCTGTGTATAAAACCGAACCGCCTGCGGATAAATTCCCCGTGGCGGAAATTGGCCGCCACCCGTGGGAAACCGCGGCATGGCGCAAGATATAGCAATATCCGGATAGGGGGAAACAATGCTGCCGCAGCGTTATTTTGGCACAACCGGAAAAAAAGTCAGCGTGCTGGGGCTGGGCACGGTGAAATTCGGGCGCAACCGCGGTGTGAAATATCCGGGCGGTGATGGATTTGATTTGCCGGATGATGCGGCGGTGTGCAGCTTGCTCGACCTTGCATCCGATCTGGGAATTACTTTGCTGGATACCGCGCCGGCTTATGGATCTTCGGAAGAACGCCTTGGCGCCTTGATGGGGGCGCGGCGCGATAAATTTTTTCTGGTCAGCAAAACGGGTGAAGAGTTTGATGCGGATACCGCGGCGTCTTCCTATGTTTTTACCGCCGAACATACACGCGCAAGTGTGGAGCGCAGCCTGCGCCGTTTGCGCACCGACCGGCTTGATGGCGTGCTGGTACATTCCAGCCGTGACGATGTGCATGTCTTGACTCAAACGCCGGTCTTGGAAACCCTCGCGCGGATGAAGGAAGAGGGAAAAATTTTATCCTTTGGCGCGTCCACCTATACGATCGAAGGCGGCGTTCTGGCCGCACGTCTGACGGATTGCGTTATGATGTCTTATAACGTGGGGTATCTGGACGAAGTCGCCGTATTGCCCGATGCGCAAAAATCCGGCGCGGCGGTCCTGGTGAAAAAAGGCCTCGCCTCCGGCCATCTGGGCGGTATGGCGCAAAATCCCGCGGCGGCGACCACCTTGCTTGCGGATAATATCCGCTTTGTGCTGGATACGCCGGGGGTGACGTCTATGGTTTTCGGCAGCCTGAATCCCGAAAATATTCGGGCCAATGTGGCCGCGGTCATGGCGTCTGGCGCGTAAGTCTTTGAAATAAAACATGTAAAATGAATGACAAGACGCTTCCCTTTTTTGCGGCATGGCGATATGATGTGCGCCAATCAATGCCTTGCGGAAACGTGGCCGAGTGGCTGAAGGCAACGGTTTGCTAAATCGTCATACGTAGTAATATGTATCGAGGGTTCGAATCCCTCCGTTTCCGCCACTTATCTTTTCTTTTATACACATCATTTGCCGCGGGTATCATGCCTGCGATTTTCGCATGTGTTTGTTGCCGAGAGGCTGGATATGACGGGATCTAAAAACGCTTTGGTTGTGGGGAATACAGACGGTATCGGCCTTGCGCTGACACATCGCTTGCTTGCGGATGGATATAGCGTGACGGGTATTTCACGCCGTGCATCGTCTGTCGTGCATCCCCTTTATACCCATATCGTGCAAGATGTAACGGCGCCGGAATATACGGATGTGCTGCGCGCCTATGCCGCGCAAAATATATCTTGTGATATTTGTGTTTACTGCGCGGGCGTGGGCGATACTTTGCCCACGGAAAAATCCGCCCTTGCCGCCGCATTGGTGCAGGAAACGCGCACGATGGAAATCAATTTAATGGCCGCGGTGCGTACAACGGAAATCATCACGGCGAAAATGATGGCGCAAGGACAAGGGCATTTTATCGGTCTGGGTTCTGTTATGGATGCCATGTGGGCGCCGACAGCGCCTGCCTATGCGGCGTCCAAGGCGGGAATTGCGCGGTATTGGGAATCTCTTGCGCTGGCGCTCAAGGATACCGGCGTTCATATCAGCAATATACGTTTTGGTTTTGTGGATACAAAAATGGCCAAGGCGCCTGTGCGTCCGTTTTTGATGACGCCGGAAAAAGCGGCTGATTTTATAACGCAGGTGATGCGCCGCCCGCGCCCCCGCGCGACATGCCCGCGCGTGATGGGCGTTCTTGTATGGATTTTGTCGCTGCCTTTGCGTTTGCGGCTCTTGCCGGGATAAGGCAGCGAGGGGTAAAATAATCCTGGAGCCCTCACGGCACCAAGGAAGGATACGGATATGAGCTGGACAGATTGCCCCGATGCCACCGCCGGAGGCGCAGCGCCATCCGATGCGGTTGAAATGGTGATTGTACCGCGCAGCGGCGATATTGGCGGGTATGAAGTCCGGCGTGCTTTGCCGTTTCGGAATCGCCGCATGGTGGGGCCGTTTATTTTCTGGGATCAAATGGGGCCGGGCGAATTTTTAACCGGACAGGGTCTGGATGTTTTGCCACATCCGCATATCGGCCTTTCGACTGTGACGTATTTGTTCGGCGGGGCGATTGACCACCGCGATTCGCTTGGCACGCAGCAAACAATCCACCCCGGTGATGTGAATGTGATGACAGCGGGCAGCGGCATTGCGCATTCCGAACGCACGCCTGCGGGGCTACGCACGTCGGGGTCGTCGTTGTTTGGCATTCAAAGCTGGCTTGCCCTGCCCAAGCCTAAAGAAGAATGTGCACCGCAATTCGCACATCATGCCAAGGAAACCCTGCCGCGCTTCACGGCGGAGGGGATTG
>JAVEWI010000100.1:0-6601 GCA_034004625.1 Bdellovibrionales bacterium | reverse complement strand
AGTTTGGTCGTATTGATAGCCAAGGTCTCGCGCGGCGCGAACAACTTCGTGGTGGGTGCGTGGGATGCCTGTGCTCATTGTAAAACCTCGAAATCAAAAACTATGTTATCCGGATTCTCATCATCCATTTGCAGGTATTCCAGGGCCAGCGTACGGGCAAGTTTGAAAATTTCCTCGCCGTCCTCATGCTCGACATTAAAGCCGGGCAGATCATCGCTGGTGGCCAGATAGATATTTTCCGGCTGACGCTCTATGACGATAGTGATGTGGCGCATGGCGTCTGTCCTGTTTCCTGATCGTTAGAAATTATAATGCCATAATCTGCGTCTGTGAAGCATAAATGCACATGCGTGACTCCATTTTGGGTAATAAATGGAATGTTTTCAAAGTTTTTCGGGGGTATTGACCCGTAAAATCACCTTGCCGAAGTGCTGTCCGGCTTCCAGATAATCGTGCGCGGCCTGTGCTTCTTCCAGACTGTATATACGGTCAATGACGGGTGTGATTCGTTTGCGGGTGATAAAAGGCCAGATATTCTTTTTCAGCGCCTTGGCAATCTTGCCCTTGGCCGAGGTGTTTTGGGGGCGCAGGGTTGATCCGGTCAGGATCAGCCCCTTGGACATGATCTGGAAGATGTTGATTTCCGCCGTGCGGCCGCGCTGCATGGCGATACTGACATGGCGGCCCGCGGGGGCGAGAATTTCAAGGTTGCGGGGAATATAATCGCCGCCAACCATGTCGAGGATAATATCCACGCCCTTGCCATCCGTTTCGCGCATGATTTCGGCGGCGAAGTCTTGCGTTTTATAATTGATGGCGCGATGCGCGCCCAGTTTCAGGCAGGCGGCGCATTTGCTGGCTGTCCCTGCTGTCACGTAAACTTTCGCGCCAAAGGCCTTGGCCATTTGAATGGCCGTGGTGCCAATGCCGGATGCTCCGCCATGGATCAAAACGCGATCACCCTTGGTCAATTTGCCGCGGTCGAACAGGTTGGTCCATACCGTAAAGAAAGTCTCAGGGATTCCCGCTGCCGCCAGCCAGCCGAGGTTCTTGGGCAGGGGCAGGCATTGCACCGCAGGGACAGTGCAATATTCGGCATAGCCGCCACCCGCGACGAGGGCGCAGATTTTTTGTCCGGTTTTCACGCTCGTCACGCCGCTGCCCAGCAGCACCACGTCGCCTGAAATTTCCAGCCCCGGAATATCTGTCACGCCGGTCGGCGGCGGGTACAGCCCGCGGCGTTGCAGCAGGTCAGGGCGGTTGACGCCCGCAGCGCGCACGCGCACCAGAATCTCGCCTGCTTTGGGCAGGGGCAGGGGTACGTTTTCAACCATCAGTTTTTGTTCACGAATGATGGCGGCTTTCATTTCAGCGGGAAGTTCGGCAGGCTTTTTCACAATCTGGATTTCCCTGTGTCTCGTGTCTATAGTAGCGTCATCGCTTGTGTAGAAAACAAGCCATTCCGCACAAGGCAGGAGAAATCATAACATGATTTTCGACGAGGATTCAGAACCGAAAAATAAAAAACCTGTCCTGCGCCCGCTGGATAAAATGTCGCTGGCAGAACTGGATGAATATCTGGCGCAGCTGGAGGCAGAAAAAACGCGCGTTTCCGAAGAAATCGCGCGTAAGAAAAAACATATGCAGGATATGGATGCTTTGTTCGGCAAAAAGCCCGCCGGTTAAGGCGGGCTTTTGTTTAACGGGTGCCGATACGGACAAGACGCCAGCCGTCAATCACCATGCCATCGGGGGCTTTTTCTTCGGTGCTGCGGCTGATGCGGCTTTCCAGCATAAAGCTGCCGCCCGCAACGGGGCGGTGGTTGCCGTCTGCGTCGAGCTGGTAAAAGCTGATCAGCAGCGGCAAAGATGCCGACCATGTGAAAACGCCGCCAATGGGCCCGCTGCCAACAAAGGCTACATCGCCTGACGCGATGGTGGACAGCTGGTTGCGGCGCAGGTTCACCATATCAAGCACTTTGGAATCGCGCATATAGGTCACGAATTCGTTATACCCTTTCTCGCTAAAGGCATAACGGTATCCTTGCACTTTTTCGATGATGCCTTCGGGCGAATGCGTCATCAAATCGACAGCCAGTGCCTTGAGCCACTCGGCGACTTCGTCCGGCGTGCGGTGCGGGCTGGAAATGACCTTCTGCGCTTGCAGATAAGGGTCATTATAAGTCATCCAGCTTTTATCCACCTCGGCGGCGGGCGCGTCTTCGGCGCCGGGCGGCGGCGTGGGCGTGCCGCTCAGGTCTTCACCCGGCAGGGCTTCGATCACGTTCTGCGCCTGCGCCGGGCTGACAAATATCAGCGCGGCACACAGGCAAATGATCCATCCGGCTTTTTTCATGCGCAGTCCTTTTCTGGTCATAGACCCGTTAAGCGGCGCGGGCAATACTGCGCAGAACATAGTGCAGAATGCCGCCGTTTTTGAAGTATTCGATTTCATCCAGCGTATCGATACGGCACAGAACAGTGAAGTTTTCCACGGTGCCGTTTTTGCGGGTCATGGTCACGTTCAGTTCCATGCGGGGTTTCAGTCCTTCCTCGATACCGGCAATGTCGAATGTTTCATCGCCTGTCAGTTTCAGGTCGGCACGTGTCTGGCCTTCCTTGAACTGCAGCGGCAGAACACCCATGCCGACGAGGTTGGAACGGTGAATGCGCTCGAAACTTTCGGCAATCACGGCCTTGACGCCCAAAAGGTTCGTGCCTTTCGCCGCCCAGTCGCGGGAAGACCCCGTGCCGTATTCCTTGCCCGCAATGATAATCAGCGGGGTTTTTGCGCCCACGTATTTCATGGCGGCATCGTAGATCGGCATGGTTTCGCCGGTCGGGATGTATTTGGTGACGCCGCCTTCAACGCCGGGCACCATTTCGTTCTTGATGCGGATATTGGCAAAGGTGCCGCGCATCATGATTTCGTGATTGCCGCGGCGCGCGCCGTAGGAGTTGAAATCCGCAGGCGTGACGCGATGGCCGATCAGGTATTTGCCTGCAGGGCTGTCTTTTTTGATCGAGCCTGCGGGGGAAATATGGTCGGTCGTGATGGAATCGCCAAAGATGCCCAAAAGATTGGCGCCTTTGATATTGCTCAGGCTGCCGCCCTGTTTGGCCATGTTCGCGAAATACGGCGGGTTTTGCACATAGGTCGATGTGTTGTCCCAGTTATACGTCATGCCGCCGGATGTTTTGACGCCCTGCCATTCGGACGGGCCTTCGAATACGTTGGCATAGCGGGTTTTGAACATCTCGGACGTCAAGGCCTGTTTCAGCGCGTCCTGAACTTCTGCCTGCGAAGGCCAGATGTCTTTCAGGTAAACTTCCTTGCCGTTTTTATCCGTGCCGATGGGGTCGATCGCAAGATCGATTTTCATCGAGCCGGCCAGCGCATAGGCCACAACCAGCGGCGGGGATGCGAGGTAGTTCGCCTTGACGAAGGGATGGATGCGGCCTTCGAAGTTGCGGTTGCCGGACAAAACGCCCGCAACCGTCAGGTCGCCTTCCTTGATTGCGTTTTCAATCGCTTCGGGCAGCGGGCCCGAGTTGCCGATGCAGGTCGTGCAGCCATAACCGACAAGGTTAAAGCCGAGCGCATCAAGGTCTGCCTGCAAGCCAGCCTTGGTCAGGTAATCCGTCACAACCTGTGATCCGGGGGCGAGGGATGTTTTAACCCAGGGCTTTACCGTCAGGCCGTGTTCGCGGGCCTTGCGTGCCACCAGGCCCGCAGCAATCATGACCGACGGGTTCGATGTATTGGTGCAGCTGGTAATGGCGGCAATCGCCACATGGCCGTGCGCCATGGTGAAATCCTGCCCGCCAACGGAAACGCCGCCGCCGGAAATATCCGCCAGCGCGCCGCCTTCGTTTACAAAGGCGGCTTCGTCACTGCCCGGCTTGGCGGAGAGTTCAGCCGCCAGATATTTTTTGAAATCAGCCGATACATTCGCCAGCGACACGCGGTCTTGCGGGCGTTTCGGGCCGGCCAGCGACGGTTCAACCGCGCCAAGATCCAGCTCCAGCGTATCGGTAAAGACGGGGTCTGCGCTGTTTTCATCGCGCCACATGCCTTGAGCCTTGGCGTATTCTTCGACCAGTTTCACGCGGTGTTCTTCGCGGCCGGTAAAGCGCAGGTAATTGATGGTTTCCTGATCGATGGGGAAGAAACCGCAGGTGGCGCCGTATTCGGGCGCCATGTTGGCGATGGTCGCGCGGTCTGCCAAAGACAGGTTGTTAAGGCCGGGGCCGAAGAATTCGACGAATTTATTGACCACGCCTTTTTTACGCAGCATTTGCGTGACCATCAAAACAAGGTCGGTCGCCGTGGTGCCTTCTTTCATCTGGCCGGTCAGTTTGAAGCCGATCACTTCCGGGATCAGCATCGATACGGGTTGGCCCAGCATGGCGGCTTCGGCCTCGATACCGCCCACGCCCCAGCCCAGAACGGCAAGGCCGTTGACCATCGTGGTATGGCTGTCGGTACCGACCAGCGTATCGGGATAGGCAACGGTGCGGCCTGCTTTGCTTTCGTCTTCTTCGATCCAGATGGTTTGCGACAGGTATTCGAGGTTAACCTGATGGCAAATGCCGGTGCCCGGGGGGACAACGCGGAAACGGTTGAATGCTTTGGATCCCCAGCGCAGGAAAACATAGCGTTCCATGTTGCGCTCGAATTCACGCTTTACGTTCGCGTCAAATGCGCGGGCGCTGCCGAAATCATCCACCATCACCGAATGGTCGATGACAAGGTCAACGTTCGCGAGCGGATTGATTTTTTGCGGATCACCGCCCAGCGATACCATCGCATCGCGCATGGCCGCCAGATCGACCACGGCGGGAACACCGGTGAAATCCTGCATCAAGACGCGTGCGGGGCGGTATGCAATTTCGCGGGTGCTTTTTTTGTCTTTCAGCCATTCGGCCACGGCTTTGACATCGTCCACCGAAACGCTCTGGCTGTCCTCAAAACGCAGCAGGTTTTCCAGCAGCACTTTGAGGGAATAGGGAAGTGTCGTCACATCACCGATGCTCTTTGCCGCTTCGGTCAGGCTGAAATAATCGTATTCCTTGCCATCGACGGTCAGGGTTTTGCGGGTTTTGAGCGTATCATGTCCGGTAGTGGTCACGTCTGGAAACTCCCTTGAATGTATAGGCGCGGCAGAACGCCGCCATGTGTCTGTCCTGATTGACTATATCGCAGCTTCCCTAAGATTTTGTAACTCGGGGCCGAATGTTCTATAGTCGGCGCAACCACGGTTGTCGCCTGCACCAGCGTGCAAAAGCAAGCCAGCGCGTTAATATACATTAATATAGGCCAAGAACGTTCCATGGCAAAACGGCTTTTTTCCTCTACCCTCAGCTTTGCGGATGTGACCTGCATTCGCGGCAGCCGTTTGCTTTTCCAAAATTTTTCGGCTGTGCTGCCTGCGGGCGGGGTGATGCGCCTTGCGGGGGTGAATGGTGCGGGCAAGACGAGTCTTTTACGTATTGCTGCGGGCGCTTTGCCAGCCACCTCGGGGCAGATATTATGGGATGGGCGGAATATTTTGGAAAACGATATTCCCACCCATAACGCATGTTTCGCTTTTTTGCCGGCGGACGATCGTGATTTAAAACTTCTGGAAACTGCGCGGGAGAATTTGATTTTCTGGGCGCGGCTCTGGGCTTTGCCCGATGCGGCGGGGGCTGTATCGCGTGCTTTGGCGGTTTTCGGGCTGGATGCTTTGGCTGCCGCACCTGTCCGGTTATTGTCGGCGGGGCAAAAACGGCGTTTGTCTTTGGCGCGGGTGGTGATGAAACAATCGCCTTTGTGGCTTTTGGATGAACCTTTTAACGCGCTTGACGATGCGGCGGTGGATTTATTTGCGGCGGCTTTGGCGGCGCACCGCGCGGATGGCGGCATGGCGATATTGGCGACACATCATTGTCCTGCTTTTGACGGTGTGCAAACAATGATGTTATCGGGGGCGGCATGATGTCTGTTTTGTGGCCCATCATTGCACGTGATATGCGCCTCGGCCTGCGGCGCGGGTCAGAAGGTTTCGTGACGGTTTTCTTTTTTGTGCTGGTGGTCACTGTATTTTCTCTCGCCCTTGGCGGGGATGCGGCATTGATTGCGCGGGCCAGCGGCGGTGTTTTGTGGACCGCGGCGGTCCTCTCTGCGCTTTTGACCATCGAAGCTGTTTATCACCGTGATTATGCCGATGGCACGCTTGACCTGTTAATGCTGTCACCGCTTGCGCCGTGGCAACTGGCGGTGGCAAAAATGATTTCGCATTGGGTTCTGGGTGGTGTTTTGCTTTTGCCTGCGGCGGTTTTGGCGGCGCCTTTGCTTTTTGTGCCGCTGTCTGTTTTACCTGTTTTGCTCTTGTCTTTGCTGCTGGGGACGTTATACCTCAGCTTGCTGGGCGGGCTTGGCGCGACTTTGACGCTGGGCAGCCGCCGTCCCGGTATTTTGCTGGTGGTGATTGTTTTGCCGCTTTATACGCCGATGTTGCTTTTGGGTGGCATGGCCTCTGCCGCCGCGCTGGCGGGGATGGTGGCCAAACCCTATTTGCTTTTGCAGGCCGCGCTCTTGCTGCTGGCTTTGCCTTTG
>JAVEWI010000099.1:0-6668 GCA_034004625.1 Bdellovibrionales bacterium | reverse complement strand
ATTGAAATGAAAAACGACGGTGAAACCGGATTGCCGCCGGGTGTGGTCACTATTTACGAAGAAAGCGCGCTTCTGAGCGGCACCAGTTTTGTGGGCGATGCGAATATGCCCGTGGTATCGCGCGGGGATAAACGCATGGTGTCCTATGCGCTCGATTCCAAAATCACCATCGACCGAGAACAAAAAGGCTCCGCACGGCAGGGCCGCATCAGTATCTCGCAAGGCGTGCTGCGCTCCGCCATGACGCAGGTCAATGAAACCGTTTATACGATCAAGGCGCCGGAAAAAGAAACCCGCACGGTAGTGATTGAACACCCGCGCATGGGCGGATACCAGATCGTATCGCCGGACCCGAAAGAAGTAGAGGTTACCGATACGCATTACCGCATCCGCGTACCGGTGAAGGCAGGCGAAACAAAAACCTTGAGCGTTGTTTTGGAACATGCAGGCGAACATACGCTGGGCATCGCGGGATTTGGCGCGCAGCAGATGTTGGTCTATGCGAATGACGAAGGCCGCCTTGATGCCAAAACCCGCAAGGTTTTTGCACAAATGGCCGACATTCGCCGCGCGACCGAAGAAACCGACCGCAAAATCCGCGATCTGGAACAGCGCCGCAATAATATCTTCCGCGATCAGGAACGCGTGCGTGAAAACCTGCGCAGCCTGACCGGTACGTCAGATGTGCAGCAGCGTTACCTGAAAAAACTGAATGAACAGGAAGACGACATTTCCAAAATTGATGCGGAGCGTGACACTCTCGCCGCGCAGCGTCAAAAGCTGGAAAATGAATTGAATAAAATGATTGCGGGTTTGACGTTTTAATCACATCCGGATGCGATAAAAAATCGGGCCGTTTTATACGGCCCGTTTTTTTTGTGCGTCATTAGGCGCTGCGCATTAAAAACCTGACTTCCGCCACGCCGTAATGCCGCGTATCGGCAAGGGTGAAGCCCTCGGGCAGGGGTTCCGGCTGTTTTTTTGCCATTTCCATGACGCAAACGGCTTTGTCCGCAATCCACCCTTGCGCGCAAAAAGCGTTCAGCGCGGCAAGCCCGAGGTTCAGGCCATAAGGCGGGTCGAGAAAAACCAGATTGCGCGGGGCGGTGGCCGCGGGGCGGGGCGGGGGTTTTTGCGCATCAAGCCGCAGCACTTGCGTGCGTGGCCCCAGCTTAAGCGAATCGATATTCATGCGCAGGGCTTTCAGCGCGTCGGGCGCCTGTTCAATAAAGACAGCATCGGACGCGCCGCGCGACAGGGATTCCAGCCCCAAAGCGCCCGTACCTGCAAAAACATCCAAAACATGGGAATCTTCTGGTAAACTGAAGGGGCGCCAGCTGGCATGCTCCAGAATGTTGAAAACGGCCTGTCTGGCCCGATCACTGGTGGGGCGTGTGGCGAGTCCCGAAGGACTTATCAGATTCTTTGCCCTAAATTGACCGCCAACGATACGCATGAATAACTGTTTTTCCTTTTATTTAAAAGACTTAAGGTATAGTACACTACTTTGATGCAGACATATGCAGAGAATTTTGCTAAAATTAGAGATATATGCGTCATCCATATGCCACGTTAGGGTATCGTCATGAACAAGACCATCGCTGTTTCTTCCAAATCTCCCGCCAAAAAGCTTCTTTTGTCATGTGTGTCAATAGCTTGCGCGGTTCTTATTAGCACAGCCGCCCATGCGCAGGCAGTGGAGGGATGCAGCCCTGCTGTTCTCGATGCCATGCAGAAAAAAGCACAAGCGCGTGTGGCCTATGACGTGGCCGTGACCGAACAGGTCGTGGTGAAGCCCGATAGCGTTCTGGCGCTGACATGCTTTGGTAAAGCCGCCGGTGTTTCCGCCGAACGCGGTGGTAACCTTTTCTCCGGCAGCTTTATCGGCAATACGAACTTTGCGTCTGTTATTACAGATGCGCTGACGGCTTTCTTTGGCCAGTTCGCAGATGCGGAAGGTAAAGATACAGGTGTGGTTGCTGCCTATAACGAACCCAACTTGCAAGACGATGCGGATTGCCCCGGTATTGAAAGCCTGTGGGAACGTATCAAGGAAAAAGGTGTTGCAGGGGGAATTCCTTACCTGACGATGGCGGAGCTTATGGCTGGTACGATGCCCGGTGGCGCAGGTACGCGTTTCTCCGCAAACTGGGACACGGCAAATAATGACGGTATTTTCCTGCAGCTGGATCAGGCAATGACGACGTTGCCCCGCCCTTCGGTACCAACCTTTACGCCTACGAACATGCAAACTCTTTGTGGTGTTTTGGGTGCTGCGGGCGTTACTTGCAACTAAGCGAAGCCAGCATCGGGTCTGATTTTTTGTGCGAGGGTTGAGAGCATGAGGAAATACACCATAGTAGCGGCTTTTTTCGCCCTGCTCTTCTCCCTTTCGGTGACAGCGGCCTATGCCTGCCAGCCGGGCTGCGATTGCGACAACGTTCTGCCCATGATGCAAAACAGGGCAGATGCCAAACGCCTTGAAACCAAAGCCCATGCCCGTCAGGTTATTAAACAAAACGATAACTCGGTCGGTATGACGTGTTTTGACCGTGCCCTGATGTTGACGGCAAAACTGGGCGGTATTTTCTCCGACGTGGCGCCGGGGCTGTCCCTGCCGGTTGCAAACGAGTCTGTTTTTGGTACGAGTTCCTTCCCCGACTACGGCGCATCCAATAAACTTGTGCGCGGTCTTGACGCGGTGGTAACCCCCACCATGCAGGGGCATGTGATGAATTTCACGGATTCCCTGTCCCATGCATTGGGTGCGACAGTGGCCGGTTACCTGAATGCTTTTGTGGGCAGTGTTATTAACGACTTCCTGTCCAATATTTCCGGCCCTCTGGGCGACTTGGGCGGATATGTCTCGCAGGTTAATACCTATTACAATACTTTGGTCAATGCCATGAGCCTGCTGGGCGTTTCCATGC
Organism: Bdellovibrionales bacterium; assembly: GCA_034004625.1. Lineage (GTDB taxonomy): Bacteria > Pseudomonadota > Alphaproteobacteria > Micavibrionales > UBA2020 > UBA2020. The sequence goes on along the minus strand of JAVEWI010000099.1, from coordinate 3,738 downwards.
CCACGGTTGTGATGGGCGCGGTTGCGACCATCAATGGTATGTGGGCGGCGATTAACGCCATGATCAGCGGCGTTGTTGCCGCTGTCACCAACGCAATCAATGGATTGGTGAATGCGGTTGTGGGCATGATCCAAAGTGCGATGCACGGTCTGATGGCCGCCATGACGCCAGAGGGTGAATGCTCCCGCATTGCCAAGCTTTGGGGTAATGGCAATATGCCGGATCTGACAATGTTCCCCGATTGGCGCAGTTTGATGGGCGGTGCGGTTGAACGTGGTACGCCCTATTTCACGATGTTTGAAATGTTGTCGGGTGCTATTCCCAGCTCCTTCGGCACGCCGGGTACGCATTTGATGCAGGAATTAATGAATAGTTCTAACTCCTCCATCATCACTAATGCGATGAATGACCTGTCAGGCGGTTTGAGTGGCCCGAACACGGGGCTTCCCAGCTGGCAAACACAGCCCATTATTCCCGTCTCGTCTTCTCTGGACGCTATTATCGGGCAGATGTAAAAAATAACTGATGCAAGAAAAAACCGGCCCATTACAGGGCCGGTTTTTTGTTATGAGTGGCTGCAGGTTTACTTTTCGGCTTGGTTTAAAAGAGCCAGAAGCTCTTTTTCAAACCCTGCCGCATCCGGATGGTTTTGCAGGAACAGGCGGATAGTTTCTGCTGCGGCGCTGCGGTCATAAGGCACCAGCCCTTCGGCCCGTTTGTCGGGCGGGGTTTGTGCCAAAGCTGCCGCCTGTGCCGCTAGTTTTAAAACTTTCGGGTCCAGTTTCTGGCGCTGTGCGGCAATCTGGCGTTTTAATTCCTGTAAAGCGGCTTCGCGGCTGTTTTTGTCGCTGGGGGGCATGGTGTTTGTCGCTGTTGGATATTGCGGGGCAGTGCCGGGCGCGTGATGCCTGGATAACGCAGGATTTAGGCCCTTTTGATTTTATGACGTCCCTGCTTCAACGTGCAAGAAAAGCTTGCTTTTACGTGGAAAAACACCAATCTTGGGGCATGTTTTGCGGGAATCCGCAGTCTGAAACCGGATGCACATAAACCGAAAGGCAGCATGTTGCTGGGGCTTTATAAAATGGCGATGCGGGCCTGTACCCCTCTTTTGGGTATGTATCTGCAAAAACGCATGCGCGCGGGCAAGGAAGACCCGAAACGCGCGCATGAACGCCGTGGCCAGCCGCGCCAGCCGCGACCTGCGGGCGTGCTTGTCTGGTTCCATGCCGCCAGTGTGGGGGAATCCCTGTCCTTGTTGGCCTTGATTGTGCGGATGCGTCAGGATTTTCCGGCGGCACATGTCATGGTGACGACGGGAACCGTAACCTCGGCTGCCCTGATGGCGCAGCGCCTGCCCGAAGGGGCTTTTCATCAATATATACCGGTTGACCATCCTGCATGGGTTGAAACGTTTTTGAACCACTGGCAACCGGATGTAGTGTTCTGGGCGGAATCCGATTTGTGGCCCAATATGCTGTCCGCGATCAAGGATCGGGATATTCCGGCTGTTTTGCTGAACGCGCGCATGTCCGAAGAGTCATTCCGCCATTGGCGCTATGCCCGGGGTACGATTGCGCAGATTTTGTCCGCATTCAACCGTTGTCTGGCGCAAAACGCGGCGGAGGCACGGCGATTGCAAGACTTGGGCGCGGCAGATGTGCGTGTTTCCGCCAATCTGAAATATGCCGCGGCGCCTTTGCCGTGTAATGATACGGCTTTGCGCAGTTTGCAGGAATCTTGTGCGGGTCGCCCGATGATTTTATGGGCCAGCACCCATGCGGACGAAGAACGGCGCGCTTTCGCCCTGCATCAAAAAATCGCGGCAGCGCAACCGGGGCTTTTGACGGTTATCGTGCCGCGGCATCCCGTACGGGGTGCGGAAATTGCGCAGCAGGGATTGGCGGCGGGCCTTGCCGTTGCACGCCGCAGCGCGCAGGAAGATGTCCCGGCGCGCAGCGGTGTTTACCTGGCCGATACCATGGGCGAATTGGGGCTTTTTTACCGCCTGTGCCGGTTTGTGGTGATGGGCGGTACTTTTGCCGATATCGGCGGGCATAACCCGATTGAACCGGCACAGCTGGGGTGCAGCATTTTCTGGGGGCCTGTGGGATATAATTTCCTGACCGTGCTCGAAGATTTCCGCAGCGCCGATGCGATTGTGGAAGTTGCAAATGAAAGCGAACTGGCCGAAAAAATACTGGCCGCTTTGCAATCTCCCGAAACATGGCATGCCTATGGCGACCGTGCGGCGGCAATGACAATGCAAAATGCCAATGTGCTGGACAGCATCATGGAAGACATCACGCCTGTATTGGAAATTGTGATGCTGAATGCCGCAGAACATAAATCGCAACCCATGACGAATGGGCAGGAGGCAGAATGATCGGTAAGTGGAAAACGCCTGCTTTCTGGTATGACGCATCGGCCCCCATGGCCGCGCAAAAAGCGGCATTGTTATCGCCTCTGGCCTTTGTTTACGGTTTTGCGGTACGGCAAAGATTTGATCTTTATTATCCCGTGCCTTTGGCGCGTCCGGTGATTTGCGTGGGTAACCTGACGGCAGGCGGCGCAGGCAAGACGCCTGTTGTCCTGTCGCTTGTCGATATCCTGACCGCGCGCGGATACAATCCGCATTTGCTATCGCGCGGTTATGGCGGCAGCGAAGCCGGCCCGATACAGGTCAGCGCCGACCGTGACACAGCCGAAGACGTCGGGGACGAAGCCTTGCTGCTCGCTGCAAAAGCGCCGACATGGGTATCGCGCAACCGCCCGCTTGGCGCGCAATCCGCCATTGATACGGGCGCGAATATTATTGTGATGGATGACGGGTATCAAAACCCGTCTATCTACAAAGATTTTTCTCTTCTTGTCATCGACGGTGCGGCGGGTTTCGGCAACAGGCGTTTGCTGCCTGCGGGGCCTTTGCGCGAAAAGCTGGATTTCAGCCTGCCGCGCGCGCATGCGATCGTTATTCTGGGCGAAGACAAAACGGGCGTGACAGATGAACTGCGCCAATATACGGATGCGCCGGTTTTGACAGCACGGATTGAGCCTGATGCGCATAATCCGGATTTGTTCGGCAAAAAAGTTTTCGCCTTTGCGGGCATCGGCCGTCCTGAGAAATTTAAGGCAAGCCTTGCCGCTGCGGGCGCAGTGATTGAAGGCTGGGGCAGCTTCCCGGACCATTGCGTCTATAGCCATGAAGATTTGCAGGAGCTGATGGTGACCGCCGAGGCGGCCGGCGCCATGGTGGTGACAACGTCCAAGGATTACGTGCGCCTGCCGCCGGATATCAAGCCAAAAGTGCATGTCTTTGGCATACATGTGGTATGGGATGATCCGGAACAATTGACAGGCCTGATCGACGAAGCCGTTGCCGTTGTGCACGGTGCGCTGGTATGACGGCGGCCGCGCCGAAACGCGGGCCGCGTCCGCTGAGCCTTTCACGCCGCATCCGGTATGCTTTTGAAACGCTGGCCGTTTATATCATCTATGGCTTTTTTCGCATTCTGCCATTGGATGTCGCATCGGATACAGGCGGCTGGATTTTGTCGCGTCTGGGGCCGCGCATGGGGGCATCACGCACGGCGCTGCGTAATCTGGAACTGGCCTTTCCTGAAAAAACAGAAACAGAGCGTGCAGAAATCATGCGCGGCATGTGGAATAACCTGGGCCGTGTTATTGCCGAATATCCCCACCTGCGCCAGATCGGGCAGGAACGTGTGGAATTTGCCG